>GG729979.1 GCA_000205985.2 uncultured Candidatus Thioglobus sp.
CTGGGTACGGGGGATCCACAAGGCGTTCTGGTGCGACAAATAAAACCTTGATTTCCTGATTTTTTAACGCTTTTTCAGTGACTTTAATCTCTTCCATACTTTGCATGGATGATAGCATTGCTGCACTAATGCCCTTGCTTTCCAGGCCTAGTATCTGATCTCGCATTAAGGCTAACAGCGGCGACACAACTACCAGAACACCATCCATTAACAACGCAGGCAACTGATAACAAAGCGACTTTCCACCGCCTGTTGGAAGAATTAATAAAACATCTTCACCGGCTAATATTTTGTCAACTGCTCGCTCTTGCAAGGGACGAAAAGAATCAAATCCAAAAACTTCTTGTAAGACCTGCGCCTTCTTATTTGTCACTGTGTTTTTCCAAAAGCATGGCGTCTCCGTATGAGAAGAATCGATATTTTTTATCAATGGCATGCTGGTAAATTTCCATCATTTTATCTCGACCAATAAACGCACTAACCAGCATTAATAAAGATGACTTTGGCAAATGAAAATTAGTAATCAACTTATCCACTATTTTAAATTCATAACCTGGGTAAATAAAAATATCCGTTTCTCCTTTAATGGCTTTAAGTGTTCCACTTTTAGCTGCTGATTCCACAGACCGAACTGCTGTCGTTCCAACGGCAATAATACGCCCACCATTCGATTTAGTTTGGTTTATTTTATCAACCGTGATTTGATCAATTTCGAAATATTCACTGTGCATCTTATGATCAGTGATTTTATCAGCCTTAACCGGCTGAAAAGTGCCAGCACCTACGTGCAAAGTAACAAAACAATGGTCGACCCCTTTTGTTTTCAGGGATAACAATAATTCATCGTCAAAATGCAGTCCTGCTGTTGGCGCGGCTACCGCTCCCTCGTGTTTGGCAAATACAGTTTGATATCGCTCAAGATCAGCTTGTTCATCACCACGTTCAATGTAAGGTGGCAGAGGAATATGGCCCACATTATCAAGCAGGTCAAGCAGTGAATTGGTTATAAAATTAAGCGTATAAAATCCGTTTTTCTTACTGATCACTTGTGCTTTTTCACCATTTTCAATGGTGATAAAACTGTCGATTTTTGGCGCTCTAGAGGCCTTCATCATGGCCAATACTTGGTGATCATTTAACAAGCGTTCAATCATGATCTCAACCTTGCCGCCAGATTCTTTATGGCCAAATAATCGGGCCGGGATAACTCGAGTATTATTCATGACCAGTAAATCACCTGGACTGATAAAATCTTCTATTTTATGGAATTTAGTATCTATAATTGTCGATTGTGCTACTAAAAGATTTGAATCTGTTCTTTTTTTTGGAGGATGTTGGGCGATTAACTCATTAGGAAGATTAAAATCAAAATCACTTAAAAGCATTACTTTTCTAAATTTTTCATTAAGTTTTTCTGAGTAAATAAGACCAGCACTTGATAACTAGCCGTCACAATAGCGCGTGGTGTGATGGTAGCCCCTGTGAAAGAATCAAACACGCCACCATCGCGCTTAACTTTCCATTCAGATTTAACTGGATTCAACAATGATAAACCTCTAAATTGCTCTATCCAATTGGATTTTTTGGTTTCAATCTTATCACCCAAACCTGGTGTTTCTCTATGAGTAATCACCCTTACTCCCAAGAGTTTATTATTAATATCGATGCCTGTTAATAAACGGATATTACCGCTGTAGCCATTTGGATAAGTGTGTTCAATAAGATAGGCAAATATTTTATTATTTTTCTTAGCTGGATAAATACCGATACTTTGTTCCACGCCATGCAGCTTAGTCTTCTTTAAAAACTTTTCTTCTAAAATATTATTATCGTAACCACTAACCAACTCTCCCAAGCGCTTAATAAGCAACTGATCTTCGTTGTATTTAATTTTATCTTTGGTCGAATCTTGTGTAAGCGATACAAAAAATATACTAACAACCGTAAATATTAATAACAGTGCTCCCGCTTTTAGAATTGGATTTTGTATCATCTTCCAAATACCTTAGGCTGGGTATAAGTATCAATCAGAGGCACGGTCATGTTCATTAGTAATACCGCAAAAGCCACGCTATCTGGATAACCACCAAATACTCGAATAACAACAATCAAAACACCAATCAAAAATCCATAGACTAAACGTCCCTTTGGTGTGGTGCTGGCAGAGACTGGGTCAGTTGCGATGAAAAATACCCCTAGCATGGTGCCTCCTGATATTAAATGAAATTGTGGTGGGACATAAAGCTGACTGTCACTAATAAACAACAAGATTGAAGTTGTTAAAATACCCAGCATGAATGCAACGGGAATGTGCCAAAATATAATTCCACGAGCAATCAGATACAACCCGCCCAACAAGAATCCAATGCTGATTAATGATTGACTGATTGAATAAATCTGGAGCTCATGAACAAGATAACCTAAGGATAACTGCGTTTTAACATCGTCTAATCGAGTAGCACCGCTCAGCCCATCAATAGAGGAAAGGTTAAAAAATACATCAAAACCTTGAGAGAAACTTAAAAACTCACTTGCCCATGTTGTCATTTGTAAGGGATAAGAAATAAGCAAAAAAGCATAGCCTAACATCGCTGGATTAAATGGGTTGTTGCCCAGACCACCATAAAGCTGCTTGCCAAAAACAATGGCAAAAGACACGCCTACTACGACAATCCACCATGGAGCAATACTTGGAATTGAAATGGCCAATAAGATAGCGCTAAGTACTGCAGAACCGTCACTAATCGCAGGTTTAATTGGTAACTTTCTAATCCTTAAGAAAGCCGATTCAACCACGATGGCAGTCGCTACTCCTAATACAATCTGAAAAACAATACCCCAACCAAAAAAGTAATACGAAGCAATAATTCCTAATGCTAACGCATAAATCACCTGTCGCATAATTTGATTAGTATTAAGTACGCCGCTATGCATCATCACTCGCTTTCTTTGACTTCTTAACACGTGCCATGGCGGCCGCTACTTTGTTTTTTTGGGCTTTATCATTGGCCATTTTTTTCTTTAATTCTTCCTTTTTAGCGGCCATCATCTCAGTACGCTCTTGTTTGTTACGCTCTAAACGGTACTCTCTAAATTCGAACCGCTCTCTAGCAATGTCAGTTCGGTATTGATCGTCAGTAGTTTTACGATGTAATGCCTTGGCAAAAGAAAAATATTCAGCCAAAGGTATGTGACTTGGGCATACATAATCACAACACCGACATTCAATGCAATCTGCTAAATTATAATCCATTGCCTTGTCAGTATTTTCACTCTTGGCATACCAATATAATTGTTGTGGAAGTAAACTTACAGGACAAACCTGGTTACACGCACCACAACGAATGCACTCTTGAGCAGCTGGCTTCTTAGATTGATCGTTAACAAAAATACCATTGGTAATCTTACAAATCGGCACCTTACCGTCTTTAACATCAACGCCCATCATCATGCCACCCATGCGAATGTCGTGTGAACGTTTGTTTGGTTGAGACATGGCGATAACATGATCGAATGATGATCCTAAACGCACCTCAAAATTATTGGGTTTTTCAACGCCAGACCCTGTAACAGTGACAATTCGAGACACCAGTGGCTTGCTTTCAACCACCGCATCAAAAATAGCTTTAGTGGTAGCAACGTTTTGACAAACAACACCTAAATCGGGTGCAAAACCGCCCGATGGAACCTCAACGCCCAACAATGCTTTAATGAGTAGTTTTTCAGCTCCAGAGGTGTATTTAGTAGGGATGTGTACAATGCTAATTCGTTCATTGTGATTGTACATGAGCAGTGAATTAAACGCTTCTTGTTTGTCATTTTCAACAGCAATAATAGCACGGCTTGCTCCGCAAATATGCAACAAAATTTCTACACCACGAATAACTTCTCTAGGGTAGTACTGCATTAAAGCATCATCACACATCACCCCCGGCTCACACTCAGTGCCATTAATGATTAGAGTATGGCAATCTTGTGCTCTTGCTACTTTAGTGTGTGTAGGAAAACCCGCACCGCCCAAGCCAACAATACCAGAAATACGAATGTACTCAATCATTGTGGATGTATCACAATGTAAAAAATCTGGGCCACAACCTGGATTCTTTACCCACTCGTCTTTACCGTCAGACTCAATGGTAATGCACGTGGACTTTATACCTGATTTATGCGGGATGACTTGTTCATTAATGGCAATCACAGTACCAGAGACAGAAGCATGAACCGGCACACAAAAGCTGTCTTTAGTTGTGGCAATTTCTTGTCCTGTTAGAACTCGGTCTCCCACTTTAACACAAGGAATGGCCTGGTCACCAACGCGTTGCTGTAAAGGCAAAACCACTTGATTTGGTAATGGTGCTTGGATAATCTCAACCTTCTCAACAGGGTAAGGATTAGGAATGACAACGCCACCATCAAAGCCAAGCTGATTAGGCATGTGCAACCTCGCTCAAATCTGGCACATAAGTATTAAGCGTAGGCTGAACCTCTAATACATGGATGCAATCAACAGGGCAGACTGGGATGCACAAATCACAGCCCGTGCATTCATCGGCAATTACCGTTGTCATAACCTTTGAAGCACCAACAAAGGCGTCAACTGGGCAAGCCTGTATGCACAGTGTGCAGCCAATACAAATCTGTTCATCAACAAAAACAACGTGCTCAGGCTGAGTTTCTCCGTGAGTAGCATCAAGTGACAACGTTTCTACGCCTAAAAATTCAGCCAGTGCATCAACACCTTCTTGTCCACCGGGCGGACATTGGTTGATCTGCGCTTCACCACTGGCGATAGCTTCAGCGTAAGGACGACACCCTGGATAATCACACTGACCACATTGTGTTTGTGGCAAGATGGCATCAATTTGATCCACCAGTGGATTACCTTTAACTTTAAACTTAACGGCCGCATAACCCAGTATCAATCCCAAGCTTAATGCTAAAGCAGAAAAAATAAAAATAGAATCAAGCACCCTAAGCCAGTCCGATGAAATCCCATAAATGCCATGGACATCAGCCCCGCGGTAATCAGTGCGATTGGTGCTCCTTGAAACACCGTTGGCACGTTAGCCGAATCAATGCGCTCACGTATTGTTGAAAACAACACCAATACAAATGAAAAACCAATGGCGGCACCAAAACCGTACACACCCGAAGCCAAAAACCCGTTGTCTTGTCCTACGTTAAGCAGTGCCACGCCTAACACGGCACAATTGGTCGTAATCAATGGTAAAAATACACCTAAAGATTGGTGCAAAACTGGGGAGGTTTTATTCACCACTAACTCGGTAAATCCAACCACGCCGGCGATGGTCACAATAAAGCCAATGGTTCTTAAATATTCAAGTTCAAAAGGTATGAGAATATAAGCATTAATCAAATAACTAGAAAGGCTTGCAAGTGTAAGTACGAATGTGGTGGCAAAACCCATACCAATTGCGGTTTCCACTTTCTTAGAAACCCCCATAAACGGGCATAATCCCAAAAACTTAACCAAAACAAAGTTATTCACCAAAATGGTGCTGACTAGAATTAGTACGTATTCATTTGACATAGTGCTCTTAATTTTAACTCAAAAACAACTTCAATAACCCGAATGAGCTGATGATGAATAAAGCGCCGCCCACCCACTGTTTAAAGACTTGATCATTGTTAGTAATTTTTTGATGAACTCTAATCCCTAAAACATGCCCTATGGCTGCTACTGGAATTAAATACAATGAAAACAACCAATCGATACTAACACCCACCATAATGAAAGTAGACATCTTAATGCTCACTAAGATAAACCACAAAACAAACAAAGTATTTCGTAAACACTCCTTAGCCACGTAACGCATATAAACTGCGACAATGAGCGGTGCACCCGTTAATGAAGTTCCAGCGACATAGCCACCCAAAATTAGAAGTAATTTATCCACCCAAGGACTGTGAGAAGTGATTTTTGTATTAAAAATCCAAGTGATTGCATAAAAAATAGTAATCGAATAAATAAAAACAATGATGACATCATCAGGCAAACTTAATAAGCCTGCCACACCTATTAAGGTGGGTGGAATGATCCAAAGGAGTGAGTGCCTAAGGTATGACCAATCGACTTGTTTGAGCGATCTAAATAAAGTAAGTGAAGAAAAAAACAACAGGTGAATACCAATAATTGGCAACCAATATACAGGGCTTCCGCCTATCAGCAGCATGAGTGGCAAACCCAATGCCGCACCACCAAAACCTAAACCTGTACGAACAAAACCAGTCCAAAGAAAAATCAAACCAACCAATACTAAAGTAGTATTGTCAAAATTCATGGGCTCAGTATCTTGACTAACTTATCAGCACTTTGTTGCACCAGTGTTAAATTCTTACCTTCAACCATCACTCGAATCAGTGGCTCTGTGCCCGACGCACGAATCAACACTCTACCTTCATCACCTAAAGACTCCTCCACTTCAAGTTGTGCTTGTTTTAAATCAGCATGGTTATCTAGATCTACCTTACTTTTGGTTTTGACATTGATTAACACTTGTGGATATTTCTCCATCTCTTTCTTTAACTCTCCAAGACTTTTATGGCTTTTAGCAAGAACTTCCAATACTTGGAGCGCAGAAACAATGCCGTCACCCGAGGTAGTTTTATCAAGGCAAATAATGTGTCCCGAACCTTCACCACCCAAAATTGAACCACTGCTTTGCATTTGCTCCATCACGAATCGATCGCCAACATCGGTCTCAATAAAATTAATGCCCAAATCTTTTAATGCATGGCGCATGCCTAAGTTGGTCATTTTAGTACCAACCACTGCATTATTTACCAATCTTGATTGATCTTTCCAGGCTTTAGCAATAATAAAAACTAACTCATCGCCATCAACCAACTTGCCATCAGTATCAACCATCATTAGACGGTCTCCATCGCCATCAAAGGCAATACCTAAATCGAATTTTTGTTCGACAACCACCCGTTGTAATTGCTTGGTATCCGTTGCACCGCAGTTCAAATTAATATTAAAGCCATCAGGCTGGTTATTAATAATGGTGATATTTGCTCCTAGCTCTGAGAAAACGTTCTCAGCAATGTGATAAGTAGCGCCATTGGCACAATCAATCACAATGTTCAGGCCAGATAAATCCACCGAGCGATCAAAGGTTGACTTGCAAAACTCAATGTAACGACCCAGTGGCTGTTCATGTCGATGTGCTTTTCCAATGTTATCGCTGTCCACGCTAATCATTGACTCGGACAGCTTTGCTTCTATTTCTTTTTGATTCTCATCGCTCAACTTAAACCCTTGAGAGGAGAAAAATTTAACGCCATTATCTTGAAAATGATTGTGTGAGGCGCTGATGACTACGCCTGCAGTAGCGCCATAAGCTTGTGTTAAATAAGCCACGGCTGGAGTCGGCATTGGCCCAAGTAAGCCAACATCCACACCAGCAGACAAAAAACCAGCCTCAAGTGCTGATTCAAACAAATACCCAGACACGCGAGTGTCTTTACCAATAATCACACTGGCTGACCCATCTTTAGCCAAAACTGAACCCACTGCCCAGCCTAGTTTTAAGAAAAAATCAGCCGTGATAGGCTCTTCACCCACTCTACCACGTATACCATCCGTACCGAAAAATTGACCCAAACTCCTACCCCTTAAATTGATTCACACTTTGCCAAATCGTCAATGCATCTTTGGTTTCTAAAACATCGTGAACACGTACAACGTTTGCACCATTTCTAATTGCCATTATAGCGGCTGTAACACTACCAGACACTCTACCATCAACATTTCTATTATCCAGCAAAGTGCCAATCATCGATTTACGAGAAATACCCACTAAGACTGGCAAATTAAAACTCTTAAACTCAGACAATCGTTTGAGCATTTCAAGATTTTGATTAAGCGTCTTACCAAAACCAAAACCAGGATCCAACACAATCTTATCTTCGCTAATACCTGCATTCACACAAACTTCAATCCTATCATTAAAAAAACTCTTAATGTCGTCCACTACATCCACGTAACTTGGTTTGATTTGCATGATTCTAGGATTGCCCTGCATGTGCATCAAACACACATCAACGTTTAATGACGACACCATTTCCAATGCACCATCTGCACTTAAAGCGCAAACATCATTAATCATGCTTGCTCCCGCTTTAACCGCTAATTCCATGACTTCTGGTTTGGAGGTATCGATTGAAATGGGTATGTCCGTTGTCTGATACAACGATTCAATCACCGGAATGACGCGATTTATTTCGTCCGTTGTAGAAACTGGCTGTGCCCCTGGTCTGGTGGATTCACCACCAATATCAATCACATCAGCACCTTGCTTGATCATTTGCTGAGCTCTAATGACAGCATCGTCTTGATTAAGGTGCTGAGCACCATCGGAAAATGAATCGGGCGTAATATTCAACACGCCCATGATCATTGGATTAAGGGATTTCAGCATCATTGACGCCACAATGGTTTTTTATTTAGGCAGTCTGCTGAGTGCCACTGCCACCTAAAGGTTTTTCATCCGAATCACTGCTTGTATCTTTTGGTACATCGACACCAGAGCCTAACTCAGTAGAAGCCACATCAGAATCAATAATTACCGCCGCTTCACGCATTGGCTTTCTGTTCATTAAATCATCAATTTGGTCTTTATCGATGGTTTCAATTTCAATCAAAGATTTGGCCATGGCATGCAAAATATCTTTATTTTCTTCCAATATTTTGTAAGCAATGTCGTAATTAACGTCAATAATTTTACGAATTTCAATGTCAATCAAATCAAAAGTTTTGTCTGAAATATGCTTGTGTTTAGTTACTTGTCGACCCAAGAACACTTCACCATCATCTTCACCATAAGCCAGAGGCCCCAATGCTTTAGACATGCCCCAATGCTTCACCATTTTGTGTGCGATCTCAGTTGCACGTTCAATATCATTGCTCGCACCCGTGGTCACAGAATCAGTGCCATAAATTAATTCTTCAGCGATACGGCCACCGAACAGTGATGACACTTGTGAATTTAACTTGCGCTTAGAGATACTGTAACTGTCCTTTTCAGGCAAGAACATAGTCACACCGAGTGCTCTACCCCTAGGGATAATACTGACTTTATACACTGGATCATGCTCAGGTACTAAACGTCCTACAATGGCATGACCAGCTTCATGATAAGCGGTCATCTCTTTCTCAGCCTCGTCCATCACCATGGATTTACGTTCGGAGCCCATCATAATCTTGTCTTTGGCTTTTTCAAATTCCTGCATGCCCACCAAATCTTTACCCTTACCGGCAGCAATCAGTGCGGCTTCATTCGCTAAATTGGCCAAATCTGCACCCGAAAATCCCGGCGTACCTTTGGCAATATTAATCGATTTAACATTCTTAGCAATGGGCAATTTACGCATGTGTACTTTTAAAATCGCATCACGGCCATTAATATCTGGTAGGCCAACCGTCACTTGACGATCAAAACGCCCAGGGCGCAATAAGGCAGGATCTAATACATCTGGTCGGTTAGTTGCAGCAATCACAATAATACCTTCATTGCCTTCAAAACCATCCATCTCAACCAGCATTTGGTTTAAGGTCTGCTCACGCTCATCGTGACCACCACCCATGCCTGCACCACGTTGACGACCCACCGCATCAATTTCATCAATAAAGATAATACAAGGAGCACTCTTTTTAGCTTGCTCAAACATGTCGCGCACACGTGATGCACCCACGCCAACAAACATCTCTACAAAATCAGAACCAGAAATAAAGAAAAATGGCACATCAGCTTCGCCTGCAATCGCCTTGGCTAATAAGGTTTTACCAGTACCCGGAGGGCCAACCATTAGTACGCCTTTAGGAATCTTGCCACCCACTTTAGTAAATTTCCCAGGGTCGGATAAGAAATCAACTAATTCCATCACTTCCGCTTTAGCCTCATCCACACCGGCCACATCTTTAAAAGTAACATTAGATTCATCTTTGGTAATTAGTCGTGCTTTAGATTTACCAAAACTCATTGGATTTTTACCGCCCATCGCCCCGCCAGCGCCTTTCATGGTATAAAGAATTACGCCAATCAATAATAAAATTGGTGCCAAGGAAATGATTAATTGCTTAAAGAACCCTTCTTGTTCAGGCGGCTTGGCAATAACATTAACGCCATTATCCAACAAATCACCCATCAAACCTAAATCACCAGGACTGTAGGTAGAAAACTCTTCACCGCCAGCGCCCACGCCTTTGATGTGGCTACCAGCAATCGTAACCTGAGAAACATCACCCTGCTTAACACTTTGGATAAACTGAGAATAAGTAACGTCATTTTTCTGCTCACTTAGTTGAAATTGACTAAAAATTGAGGTGAGAACGCTGCCTAAAACCAACCAAAGTAATAAATTCTTAACCATAGATAAACATCAAAAAATAAAAAGTGGTAACTATACCCTATTGTGTACTTACTTATAGGCTTGATGGCGTTTTTTCAAGGTTTAACAACAAATAAATTTAAATTCTGTCATAATTCTTAACTTAAAAAACTTATTTAAAATTATGTCAAAAATTAACTTTTTATCCATCGTCCTAATGACTGCACTACTAAGCTCTTGTGGTTTTCATGCGCCGTACAAAAATACCTCAATCATCAATGCATCAATAATATCCAACGCAAACAACGCCTTTACCACCGAACTCAAAAAACACTTCAACCAAGAAGCCACTCAGTCTTTAACGATTCAAATTGGTAATGAAGTTCAGAAAAAACAAACGTCATCTTACAAATCTGATGGTAAAGCTAGTAGCTATACCTTGAACCTCAGCGTTCCGATTAAAGTCTTTAACAATGACAACAAATTACTACTGTCAAAAAATCTAAATGCCAGCATTCATCTAAGCAAAATGAGTGCCACTCAAGCCGATCGACTGCAAATTGAAGAAAATTACGAACAACTACGCAATACAATCATCAAAAAACTATTAAGAAGGCTTTCCAAACTCAATGAAAATTAGGCCTGAACAGCTTGATTCTCAATTAGCCAATAAACTGGAATCCATTTATTTTGTCTTTGGCGCAGAAATATTACTGATTGAACAAAGCCTGTCTCAAATCAACAAGTTCGCAAAACAAGCCGGGTTTGATGAAAAAACCAGTTTTGAAATTGATGGTAATTTTAACTGGGATCAAATCTACGCTGAAATTTCCACCCCCTCATTATTTTGTCCAAAACGCATTATTGAATGCCGACTAAAAACAGGAAAAATTGGCGTTAAAGGCTCTAAAGCATTGAACGACATTATCAAAACATTGCCCAACGATATACTGCTTATTATCTCTACAGGTAAGTTGGACTTGGCTCAACAAAAAAGCAAATGGTTCAAAGCCCTTGAACAACATGGCGGTGTCATTCAACATTGGGAGGTGCAGAGTGATCATCTAGTGGGCTGGGTTGCAAACCACATGGCAACACTTGGGTTGGATTCCAATCCAGAAATCGCACAAAGCATTGCTTTTTGTACTGAGGGAAATTTATTGGCATCCATGCAAGAAATCCAAAAATTACAAATGGCTTATCCTGATGGAAAAATTAACACGCAAGAATATCTGGACCAAGTCAATCAGCAATCCAAATACACCATTTATGGTCTGATCGATACTGCTCTGTTGGGTGATGGAAACCAAGTACTAAAGATTTACGAAACATTGATTGATGATAGTGCTATGCCAATTCAACTGAGCAGTTCCTTGTATCGAGAAATTAGCTCAATCATCAATATGTCGATTGAATTACAGCAAGTCAAACAAGTTGAAGCGGTCCTACAAAATCATCGCGTATGGAATAAACGCAAACCAATCATCAGTAATGCATTAAAACGCCATTCTTATCAGCGCTTACAAAAATTATTATTATCGCTCGGACGTATTGACCGCTCAATCAAAGGCATGGATAATCTCAATGTAATTGACGAATTACGCACACTACTACTAAACTTAGCTGGAAAAACACAATGGGCTCAATAACTGATTTAATTACCACCTTAGGCAAGAACGCAAGTATTGCCGCTAAAACCTTGCGTGGCGCCACAACGGAAGCCAAAAATAACGCACTCATTAACACCGCCAGTCAAATTGATCAAAACCGCAAAAATATTCTTGAAGCCAATCAGCAAGACCTTGCACATGGCAAAGACAATGGTTTGGATGATGCACTACTTGACCGACTCATGCTCGACGATGCTCGACTTGATGGCATTATCGAAAGCCTAAACCAAATTGCCGCATTGCCCGATCCAATTGGAGAAATTACCGATCTTAAATTCCGTCCAAGTGGCATTCAAGTCGGCAAGATGCGTGTGCCTTTAGGGGTGATGGGCATCATTTACGAATCTCGTCCAAACGTTACGATTGATGCAGCAGCACTTTGCCTAAAATCAGGCAATGGTGCAATTTTACGTGGTGGCTCAGAAGCCATTCATTCTAACCTTGCGCTTTATGCTTGCGTCAAAGACGGCCTTATTGATGCCGGCTTGAGTGAGTATTGTGTACAGCTAATCGACACCACTGATCGCGAAGCAGTTACTGAGCTTGTCAGAGCTAGTGACTATGTGGATGCTATTATTCCACGTGGTGGAAAAGGCTTGGTTGAAGCCATTAGCGAAAATGCCAAAGTGCCGGTTATTAAGCATTTACACGGCGTGTGTCATACTTATATTGATAAAGACGCTGATACCGATAAAGCCATCAAGATCGCCTTTAATGCCAAAACGCGCCGTTACGGTGTGTGCAATGCTATGGAAACCCTACTGGTGCACGCATCAGCAGTTGGTAGGGTATTGCCTGAACTGATTGCAGAATACATTGCCAAAGGCGTAGAGCTCAGAGGTTGTGATCAAACCATGCAATTGTCTGATCAAGTTGTTAAAGCAACGGATGAAGATTGGGATACAGAATATTTAGATGCAATTTTGTCCATTCGCATTGTCAATTCAATGTCTGAGGCAATCGATCATATTGACAAGCACGGCTCTGGTCACACCGAATCCATTGTTACTGAGAACTATACATCGGGTCGTCGTTTTATCACCGAAGTCGATTCATCGTCAGTGATGATCAATGCCTCCACCGGCTTTGCCGATGGTTTTGAATATGGCCTTGGTGCCGAAATTGGCATCAGTACAGACAAATTCCATGTACGTGGCCCAGTTGGTTTAGAAGGTCTTACTTCACAAAAATTCATCGTCCTTGGTGACGGTCACACTAGAAAATAACACTAACCATGAATACAGAACAAGCATTAGCCGTTTTTGAGCGCGGTGCGCACGAGATATTGCCAGTTGATGAGTTAAAGAAAAAACTCGCTAAAAATAAACCTTTGCGCATTAAAGCGGGCTTTGATCCGACAGCACCCGATCTTCATTTGGGCCATACAGTTTTAATCAATAAACTTAAACAGCTACAAGATTTAGGTCATGAGATTTTATTCTTAATTGGTGATTTCACTGCCATGATTGGCGACCCAACCGGAAAGAGCAAAACTAGACCGCCGCTTTCCAAAGAGCAAGTTTTAAAGAATGCAGAGTCTTATCAAGATCAAGTCTTTAAAATATTAGACAAAGACAAAACTAAAGTCGTTTTTAACTCTGATTGGATAGGGAAAATGAGTGCTTTAGAAATGATTCAACTTGCCAGTCAAAAAACCATGGCAAGAATGCTCGAACGCAATGACTTCTCTGATCGCTATAAAGCAGGTCAAGACATTGCCATTCATGAATTTCTCTACCCACTGATTCAAGGTCGAGATTCGGTTGAACTTAAAGCCGATGTTGAGCTTGGTGGCACTGACCAAAAATTTAATCTTTTAATGGGCAGAGATCTGCAAAAACAAGCCGGTATGGAGTCGCAAGTCATCCTAACTATGCCAATTCTTGAGGGCTTGGATGGTGTACAAAAAATGTCAAAATCACTCGACAACTACATCGGTATCGATGACAAACCAGATGACATGTTTGGTAAGATTATGTCTATTTCTGATGATTTAATGTGGCGCTACCTAGAGCTACTCAGCTTCGAGACATTAGAAACAATCGCCTCATGGAAAACAGAAGTTGAAAACGGTGAAAACCCACGAAACATCAAATTCCGTCTGGCGGATGAAATCATCACTCGCTTCCATAGTAGTGACGACGCCAAACAAGCACAACAAAACTTCATTAATCGCTTCGCTAAAAATAAAGTACCTGACGAAATGCCAGAATTCAGCTTTGAGTCAGGTATCAAGATAGCCAACTTGCTCAAAGACTCAGGCTTAGTCAGCTCAACTTCAGATGCTTTTCGAATGATTAAAGAAGGTGCTGCTAAAATCGAAGGTGAAAAAATCTCTGATCGTAACCTAGTGCCAGAATCAGGAACTGCCGTGTACCAAGTAGGTAAGAGGAAGTTTGCAAAGGTAACCATTACTTAATGCACGCTTTGTTAAAAGCAACATCTATAAGTGGATTGCTACTTTTATTAAACGCTTGCACCTCGCTAGAGGATTTTCAAAAAATGTCGCCCGAATCTCGTGCACACAAAACCTGCAATAACGACGTCACAGTCATGCATTACAAATCTCAGGTTTATCAACTTACCAACGAAATTAGTCAAATCGATGCACTGCTTTTAAAAGGCTACAAGACACATGAAAACTGCACTATCATCACTTATGAAAGTAACGCTTCAAATGGTGAAAAAGACAAACAAAGAAACTCAATCAAAAAAATATGCACTGAAGTTGTAATCCCACTCAACGACTATATTTATGATCATGAAAAAAATAGAAAATCTGAATTAATGATTAATTTAGACAACGCCAGAATCCAAAAACAACAAAATTTTGATACGTGCTACAGCAAAACCTTACTAATGACAGCTGAACAAGCATTCACCCGCTTTGATAACTAAAATGTTATAATACTATCCCCTGGGGATGACATGGCTTCGACGAGGAGTTGGATCTCAAGGACGCATGCCGAGGATAAAGATAACTCGTAAAATATGCTTTAAAAAGATAGTTGCAAACGAAAACAACTACGCTCTAGCTGCATAGCTAGCCGCTCCCTTGAGATTGTCTGTATTTCTTGGATAGCGGTCGCTTACAGACTCGCTAGGATTATTTGTTCCAGATAATTCGGTTAAAACTTTAGGAAATCGCTACTTACATCCCTGATGGTCGGGTGGTAGGCGGCTAACTCAAATAGACCAAGCTAAGCATGTAGACTCTTTGTTTGAAGGTTTTCGGACGCGGGTTCGATCCCCGCCATCTCCACCAAATTCAATGCTATAATAAGTACTTATTTAAATACTTATTATAGAATCATGGAACAAATATACGCCAAACACACGGCAAGCATCAGTGAGCTAAAAGCTTCTCCTACTAAACTATTAAACCAAGCCAAAGGTGAAGCTATCGCAATTCTAAATCACAACACACCCAGTGCTTATCTTATTTCTGCCAAAAAATATACAGAATTATTAGAAGCTGCGGATGATTATCTACTCGCCAATGAAGTCGGGAAAAGACTTAACGATCGAGCCAACCTAATCCCAGTAAATATTGATGACTTATAAGTTAGCGTTTCACGCAAAAGCATTAAAAGAATGGCACAAGCTTGATAGTGTAATCAAACAGCAATTTAAGAAAAAATTAAAAGCGCGATCTAAATCTCCAAAAGTTACAAAAGATAAACTTAAAGGGCATCAAGAAGTTTATAAAATAAAACTCAGATCAGCCGGATATCGACTCGCCTATCAAGTTATTGACGAAAAACTGATTATCTATGTCATAGTGATCGGAAAAAGAGAAAATAATGAAATTTACCAATCTCTAAATCAACGGAAAGATTAAGAAAATAAGTGAATTTACAATATTTCCGAAATTTTTCATTAGCACTCTATGCGTTTCCTGCAGCACTCAAAAAATCCTTATTTATTAGTGTATTTATCCACTTTTAAACAATAAAACCTTGCGCTATAGAGTAATAATCGTTGTTTTTAATGACTTTTTATCTTGTGTGCACTCGTAAATATTGATATTTACACTGATTTTGATTATTTCCAATATTTTTAAATAAAAGAATTAAAAGGGTACCCTTTTATTTATTATTCAAAGCCAAAATAGCAATTAACTCTTTTGGCGTATAGGCTGGAATCTTTGAATTTTTAAAGCCAGAGTAATCCCTTGTTACGATAGAGTCAACATCAACTGCTAGTGCTGCCTCGTGTAATACTGAGTCTTCATAATCAACAAACTTTGGATTTAATGCTTTTTCAAGTGTTTCACTTGAGACGGGTGCGATGTCAAATATATTAAGCAGAGTTTTTATATGCTTAGCTGCTTGAGTTGTATTTAATGACTTTTCCAATAAATAATGAATTGTGGTAATTGTTGTTGCACATAAAAAACCATCAATTTCGTTAGTATCGACTTTTGAAATTAATACAGAGGCATCATCCACAAACTCACTTCTATCTAACAATAGATCAAGTATTACATTGGTATCAAATAAAACCCTCATAGATATTTATTTTCTAAATGTGTTTTATAATCAGATTCAGAAACATTATTTTTAATAACACCTTTCAATGAGCTTACGTTTTGCGTAACAACGCCATTACTATTGTTATTCTGTATTGATTTAAATAAATCAGCAACAATTTTAGAAACAGATTTACCGCTTCTTGCTGAATACACTTTGGCAGTTTTTATCAACTCTTCTTCTATTCTTAGTGTTAGTTTTGTTTGCATGTTTTCACCTTATGACGTATAAATTTTATTTAATTGTACTCCACTCATAAATTGATGTCAAGTGACTAACTTCTATTTGTCATACAGAATAAAAGGGGATAACCGTTGTTTTTAATGATTTTTTATCTTGTCTGTACTTGTAAATATTGATATTTACACTGATTTTAATTATGGGTCAAGATAACTTTAGAGGCATAATATCATGATAATATGTTGCACTTACAAGTTGAATCTAAGCGGCACCCTTTTATTTAATTCACTTTAAACTATATCGAGTAGATCTTCCATTTGTGACAATGAAGCTGGCAACTGTAATACACCATGCACTGGATAATCCACAGAATCGAGCACATTAAGATATTGCATTTCTTTCTTCTTTGCCAGCACAATGACTTTGGTATTAGGTGAGTACTTGATAAGACTGACTAATAAACCCTCTATGTTGGACTTATATATACCACTATAGTTAGTACTGTAGGCATAGGAAAACTCTGCGACGATATAGTCTGCTGGTTGTTTTTTAACTAAAGTGACAGCCTTACGAACACTATCAACTCTAAGTTCTTCGATACCTTTACGCTGATATAAAGCACCAAAATCTGGAAACATCATAGATTCTATAATTGAAATAACTATAGAATTAGACATAACAATTAGTTAGTCGTTAATCGAATAACAAGCAACGCCACCTTTTTGTGAGCCTGCGGCAAACATACAACGTACATTTGGATTATCAGCTGGGATCCATTCATACACACGGATGTTCCAACCTGCAGTTTCGATTAGATATTCTGAGCTGGGTTTAACGGTCTGCGCACCTATTGTTGTCATTTTTTCCCAAAGCCCTGCTTGTGCAGATACTGATACTAGCAATGTGATTAAGAGTGTGGTTAGTTTAAAATTCATCATCGCTCTTACCGTTAACGTCTGTTTCAATAGTATTAATAAAACTAATAAATTCTTCAGCATACCAGCGAGGATCCCAATAACTGTAGCTATTATAGGCAAATATACCATTGTTATCTGAATCTCTGAACGCTTGATTTGAGACGATTTCAGTAAAAAAGGCAGTCGAATTTAATGACGCCACTAATGCAATTATTGTTACTATTTTCTTCATAATATAATTTCCTTCACGTTGTTTATAAAAATGGATAATGCGTCTTAGATTAACGCATGCCACGTTGCTCTTTAATAAGCTCGTAAGCACTAATAATTTCTTGAGTTTTTTCTTTGGCAATTGTCATCATCTCTTCTGGTAGGCCTTTGGCAACTAATTTGTCTGGATGATGCTGTGACAATAATCGACGATAAGCACGTTTGATTTCTTTATCTGTTAGATTTTTATCCACGCCTAATATTACATAGGCATCATCAACGCTTAGCTTACTAGCATGATGACTGGTAGTAGCAAACTGTTGGATAAGATTTTCTAGCTCATGAAGTGAGAAGTGTAGTTTTTGGGCGATGTATTTAAGGGCGTCATGCTCTGTATCGTCCAGCACGCCATCAGCATAAGTAGCTTGGATTTGAATCTCTAAAAACATACGCACTAGATCTGTGCGTCTATGGCTTTCCAAACGGAACTGCTCAAGCACTTCATCTAGGTTAAAGTCTTTTTTCTTGCCCTGGTTAAATAACTCTCTGGCAACTTTTTGCATGTCATCTGCTAGCTGCATATGATCCATGACTTGCTGTGCTAAAAGGATCTCTGCCTTTGATACCTTGCCATCAACTTTGGCAATGTATCCCATGACTGAAAATAAACTACTAAAAAATGCCGCTTGAACGCGCTGTTGATCGCCGATATGATAATCTTTAGCGAATCCGCCAAAATTAGATTTTCCTTTAGAGAAATTACCTGCAAATGCTACGCCAAGCATCGCACCTAATGGCCCGCCAAGCATAAAACCAAACGCCCCACCTAAAACTGTTGTCCACCAACTCATAATGATTACTCCATTTATTTTTGAGATTGTTTCTTGGGCTTATTGCCCCAAAATCCTTTCTTCTTTTTGGGTTTATTTTCTTGAGAATTACTGTTTTTGCCGTATCTAGGCTTATTACGAGGTTTATTCTTTTTTGGCTTTTTATTCTTAGGTGGAAATTGCTTTTTGAGCGATTCTGGCAAGTCATGATCGGGCACAAAATCATCCACCATGATACGATCAAGTTTATTTTGAATCAGTCGCTCAATGTCAAAGAGCTGTTTAACTTCATCAGCACTCACGAGTGATATCGCCTCACCTTTAGAGCCAGCTCTACCAGTGCGCCCAATACGATGCACATAATCTTCAGGCACGTGTGGCAGGTCAAAATTAACTACGTGTGGCAGGTCAATAATATCAATACCACGCGCCGCAATGTCAGTTGCCACTAATACATTCACCTTGCCAGCTTTAAAATCAGTCTTTTTTATGAGTGCGTGCACCTTGAGAGGGGTTACCATGGAGGGCTGCTGCTGTAATGCCCCTCTTGCCAAGTTGTGTAGCAATGCGATTAGCGCCATGCTTAGTACGACTAAATACTAGCACTTGATACCAACTATGGTCTTTAATGAGTTTTGTTAACAATGCTTGTTTCTTAGATTTATCCACTGGATGAATCCATTGTTTAACTGATTTAACCGTGGTATTACGTGCCTCTGTAGAAACCTCAATTGGGTTGTTAACCAAAGACTTTGCCAGCTTTCTAATCTCATCTGAGAACGTTGCTGAAAACATTAACGTCTGTCTTTTAGGAGGTAACGTCTTTAAAATTCTCTTAATATCTGGTAAAAATCCCATATCTAGCATTCGGTCTGCTTCATCAAATACGATAATTTCTAGCTGATCAAACTTCACCGCATTTTGCGAATACAGATCTAACAATCGACCTGGTGTTGCTACCAAGATATCGACACCACCTCGAAGCTTTTTCATTTGTGGATTAATTTTTACACCACCGAAAACCACGGTTGATTTAAGTGGTAAATGCTTACCATAAGTGGCAACACTGTCTTGCACCTGAGCCGCTAATTCTCGAGTGGGTGTTAGTATCAGCGTGCGCACTTGGTTTGAATTTGTTGGCTTTCCTTTTGACAATAACTGCAAAATAGGTAATGTAAACCCTGCAGTTTTACCCGTGCCAGTTTGTGCGGCTGCCATTAAATCTTTTCCGTCTAATACGATCGGAATAGATTTTTCTTGAATCGGAGATGGCTTATCATAGCCTTGTTGTTTGACCGCTTTCAGAATAGAGTCTGATAAGCCTAATTTAGAAAAGCCCATAAAAATGTTTATAGAAATAAAGACTGGTATTTTACATTGTGGCTCTCCGGTATCCGAGACAAAGG
>GG729978.1 GCA_000205985.2 uncultured Candidatus Thioglobus sp.
ACCACCACTGATGGATATAGTAAAGTCACTGGCTTGTAATGCACCACTACCGCCTGTGGCATTAAACACTGCTTCATTAAAGGTAACATCAATGGTTGGGTTGTCTGCCGCTACTGTAGTACTGGAGATAGTTGGACTTGTAGTATCGGCTGTTGTAAAACTCAGGGCAGTTGTTGAGCTAATGCCCGCATAAGAATTAGATGATGAATCATCAAAGGCTGTTGCATCAATTAGCACATAGTACTCAGTGCCACCAGACAAGTCATTGGTTGGATTAATAGTAATAGCTGTCGTTCCAGTTCCAGTAACTTGCGCATCACCAACTGCTATTGTAGCAACTGTAGAGTTATCTGAAGTTTTCTTAATAGTAATGTTGCCTGATTCAACATCAACTGCTTCACTGAAGTTTAGAACTATATTGGCATTTGCAGCAACACTTGTTGCATTATCAGCAGGGGTTGATGAAGATAGGGTTGGGTCGGTAGTGTCAGTAGCATCTCCAAAAAATTCGAGCTCATTAATCTGATGCCCACCACTAACTGTAGAAGACACATAATAACGGAAATACGAATAGGGCAATGGAGTGGCAAAATCATCGCCAGCGCCAGTATATTTTCTTACTTGAAGACGATTAGACCCAAATGGCGATACGCCATTATTACTATATACATAAATATCTGTCCAGCTTGATCCATCGTTCGAACCTTGAATTTTCCAAATATCCGGATCTCTACCTGTTGAATCATTGCCAGATGTAATTGTAAAATGTGATAACACATATGACTCAGAAAACTGCACATATATCCATTGGGTGGGGCCATTACAACACCATTTATCACTACCACCACCTACTTTATTGTCAAAAACGTTATAGGCACCCTCACTAGCCCAGTAATTTTCACTACTTGCGAGAATCGAAGTCCAGTTCCAATTAGTATCTGAACCATCAACACCATTATCTTCTGGATCAGTAAGATCGCCACCCAATAAAGCGCCAGCCCCCGTACCTAAAACACTAGATGCGTACGCACTACCCCCTCCTATCAGCAATAAAAGCAAGCTGAGTTTAATAAAAGAACGAATTGTTTGATGGATAAATTTCACTGAATTGAGTGCTGTAAATAAATGCTTTGCATTTTATCATATAGAGCTAATTCCATGACTTACATCAAGGTTTTATGATATTTTTTCGTCATTTACAAAATTTCCGAAATTTTACCTTTATCTAAAAACCCAGCATCTGAGCAGGCCTTGCCTTCCTCCGGCAGCCACCTAAACACCTAAGCACCTAAAGCAACACTTAAAACCCTAAAACAAGACAATTTCATGGGTATTTGGATAATAATTTCGACATAGACCTTGCCCTTGTGCTCGTTCACCGGGTGTATGTCGTTTTTTTTACAAAAAAACGCACTGCTAGTGCGATTTGTAAAATTTGCTAAATTTTTACTATTGATACACTTGAGATCTGTGTGCGACTTTTAGAATGATAAACCCATTATTATCCTCACTGAGCAGTAATCGGTAAGACCCAACTCTAATGCGATGAGTAGCGGGCAATAAATTAACAACTGATTTTAAGTTTTTCTTAAGCAAGGATTCATCTTGCTTAAGCAGTAACAATTTGTCTTTTATTCTTATTTGGGTTTGACTATCTAGCTTGCTATATTGTTTGTTAGCTTTATTGGTAAATACAAAGTGCATTGCTAGATCTTAAGATCAGATAAACCACTATCTAAAGAATCTTGCATTTCTTTTTGTAACCTTTCTTGATTAAGAAAAATTTCATAGCTTTCCATGTAATCATCTACCAAATCACTGCCTTTTGCAAAATAGGGTAATAACACCATTTTTGGCATACCTCGATTAGTAATGGTAAAGTAGTCGTGCTCAATATCTTTAGATATCTTGCCAATATTTTTTTGTAATTCGCTATTGCTAATAATATCCATAATTTTCTTTATATGTTGTTAGTTATATTGTTTGTAATATATTATAACATATATTTAATGATTTTATGTCAAAGAAGTTATTTGCTCAACCATGAGTTGTAACGAAATATTACCGCGCCAAATGTTAAGGGATAATTTATAAACAACTGTAGCTTTCTTAGTATCAAGCGGATCTTGGAAAAAAGCAATGGCATCGTGCACTTGATTATTGCCAACTAATTTAAGGCGACATTTTAAGTGTTTTTCACCGACTACTTTTTGCTCAACTATTTCAAACTCTCCATAAAAAATTGGCTCTTCAAACCCCTGCCCCCAGGGTCCTGCTTCTTTAATAATCTCAGCATTATTAAGTGAAATATCAAAGGCTTCAAGTTTGCCGTCAGTGAGTAATTCCATTTTTGGCATTTCACCATTTAGGTGTGCTTTAATCGCGTCATGAAACACTCTTTTAAAGCTGTAAAAATCTTCTGCTTTAATGCTAAGTCCTGCCGCCATTGCATGGCCGCCAAATTTTAAAATCAGGCCCGGATTTTGTCGATCCACCAAATCGAGTAAATCTTTAATATGCACGCTAGGGATAGAACGAATAGAGCCTTTTAAAAAATCACCTGATTTTGCAAATACAGCAACAGGGCAATGATAATCTTCTTTAAGTTTTCCAGCAACGATACCCACAATGCCCTCGTGCCAAGATGGGTCAAACAAGCTTAAGGCAAACTTACCTTCAGTTACATCTTGTGCATCAACAATAGCTTGTGCCTCATCTTGAATGCGAGTTTGCTCTTGTTTGCGTTTTTGATTAAATTCTTCTAGCTCTTTAGCATAGCGTCTTGCGTCATTAATATCATCTGTGAGCAAACATTTAATACCACGAGAAATATCACTGAGGCGCCCCGCTGCATTTAGCCTTGGTGCTACCGAAAAACCTAAATCACTGGCTTGTAAAGTTTCTGCTTGACGCTTAGAGATCTCTAGCAATGCTAAAATACCCGGCGCGCATTGCTTGGCACGAATACGCCTAATGCCTTCTGAAATTAAGATACGATTATTTTGATCTAGCTTAACCACATCCGCCACTGTACCAAGTGCCACCAAGTCTAATACGTGGCGAAGATCGGGCAGAGGGATGTTGTTATTAGTAAAGTAATTATTCTTATGAAGGTGGCTTTTTAAAGATGTAAACAAATAAAAACACACACCAACACCAGCCAAATTTTTACTCGGAAAATTACAACCTTTAAGATTAGGATTGATAATAGCATCTGCTTTTGGCACTGAATCACTAGGCAAGTGATGATCAGTGATAATAACACTAATGCCTGATTTTTTAGCCAGCTCAGCGCCTTCAAAACTAGAGATACCATTGTCCACGGTAATGATAAGATCGGGTTGTTTTTCCTTAATGGCCAGCTCAACAATTTCCGGGCTCAAACCATAGCCATGCTCAAAACGATTGGGCACCAAAAAATCAACTTGCTGGGCGCCCATCATTCTGAGTGACTTTACAGCCACCACGCTAGCCGTTGCACCATCACAATCAAAATCACCAATAATCAATATTCTATTTTGCTTGGTTAGTGCTTGCTCTAACAACAACAAGGCTTTGTCTAAATCTAAAAAATTAGGTTTTAGTAATTCTGCAAGTGTTAAAGAAAGTTGCGACTCTGCCACGCCACGAGCTGCATAAATATTTTTTAAAAAAGTAGGTATATCATCTGAATACGACTGATACAAAGCCTCATCAACGGCTCTACTTAGCATTTCTTACGGCACGAATATAAGAGTCAAATGATTTGTCACTGCCTTGCGTTCCACCGTAAAAAAACGGTACATCAACGGCTATATCAGCATTAACAGAATCCGAACTCCAATAAGGTTTTGATTTTGTATTGGGAAAAAAATTAGTATTAATCAGTGGCTCGGTATCACCATAACGCAGTAGTGTTTTTAACTCCGCCTCACTTGGTAAGCGCCAATTGATTGATTTACACAGAGTGTTTTTATTCAGTGCATTAATAAAAGATTGGGTATTGCAAGACTGGGCTTGATTACAATTGCGACTGTATTCTCCATTTTCCACGCCTGTTTTCCCATCAAACCAAGTGTAAGTATTTTGGTTACTTTGCAAGCCTTTTTTTGTTTTTTTGACCTCCCATACCAATTTTGATTGATCATCCAAAACGCAAGACCAATCTTTAGCATTGTGTTTAAGAATATTGCCTTGATCTGAAACCTTAAATAATTTGGCATTAGCACCAATGCTTAAAGTCAAAATAAATAAGAAAATTATAAAATTATCCATCTGGGCTCTTCCTAGAGGACTGCTGTAAATCGCTTGTGCTGTGTGTCGCTTGTTCATTTAATTAATAATCAATTGTGTAATTCTATTGGCACTCTCAGGCGCCATGTTGAGACCGTTGCGAAAATGTCCAGTATTGATAAATACATTCTCAAATTTTTCGTGCTTAGCTAGTATAACCTTGCCAGAAGCGCTTGCCGGTCTAAAACCAGACCAATGATGTTCTATCGTAGCGTTGTTCAAATCTGGAAAATGCTGATAAGCAAACTCAAATAATGATTGCTTAGTATCCGTATCGATACTGTCATCAAAACCAACATCTTCCATGGTGGAGCCAACCAAAATACTTCCATCTTTTCTAGGAATAATATATCGACCTTGATCAAGCACAATGTGTTTAACCTTATTGGGTTTGGATTTGAGCACAATCATCTGTCCTTTCATTGGAAAAACCTTGGATTCTAAATCAAGTATTGTTGAACTCCAGGCACCGGCACAAACAAGTACATTATCGGCGTAATAATTACCATTTTGAGTCTTAACCCCTAATGCGTGGTTACTGCCAACCACAAGACGATTAACCTTAATGTTTTCAATAATGCGCACACCTTTAGCAACAATGTCAGCTTTTAATGCTTGCAAGAGTCTTGGGTTGCGCACTTGGGCAATGCCACTAAACAAAGCGCCTTGCTCATGCGACTGATAACTAACGCTGTATTTTTCCATCCAAGCCATGGCTTCCGTAGAATCGTATTCATCCATCATCAATAAGCCTGATTTAACGTATTGAGGATCAACACCAGTATCTTCTAAAAGCTGCGCGCATAAATCTGCATACATTGCTTGCGAGGCAAAGCTTAGTTCGTTGGTTAGGTTGTCATATTGCCAAGGATAAAGTGGGCTAATAATACCCCCTCCAGCCCAAGAAGATTCGCGTCCACATTCACGCCTATCAAGTATGGTAACGCTTGCACCTTCAAGCGTGAGGCGCCTTGCGCTCATCATACCAATAATGCCACCGCCAATGATCAAGCAGTTGCTCATGATTTTTTTATGTCAGAAAAAATTAACAACACCACACCCAAACTGATTAAGATGTCTGCCACGTTAAACACTGGCCAATAAAAAGTTTGATAATGAAGGTCAATAAAATCAAGCACAAACCCTTGCCAAACACGATCAATCAAGTTACCAACCGCGCCGGCTAATAATATCGACAACGCACTTAATTTTAAAACATGTTTGATGTTGATTCGCATCATCCAAATTGCAATTGCAGTACTAATAATGATGGAAACTGCTGGAAGAAAATACCGTTGCCAGCCACCGGCATCTGCCAATAAACTAAAAGCGGCACCGTGATTATGGACATGGATTAAACTAAAAAATGGATTAATAACGATTGATTGCCCAGGCCTAATGTAACCATAAACCAATAGTTTCGTTAATTGATCCAACAAAACTAAAAACACAACCAATAAAAAATAATATTTAAGTTTCATGGTTACTGGGTGCGAAAGCGATAAATCAAACCGACAAAAATTAATACTAAAATCAGCATTGGCCACCAAACTACTTGGTTGTTCTTGGTGCGAAATTCATCTCTAATTTTTGGGTTAATTCTTAAATATTTGAGTGTATTTCTTGCCATGGCATGGGGCTTTGAATTGGTCAGCCACTCATGATAAAGCCCGTACGATTTAGGGATAAAACCCCAAATCCAAGGTGCATCCTCTCGCAAGATTAACACCATTTTATTGATAACCGCCTGACGCTCAGTAGAATTTGGCATGTTTTTCATTTTCTCAAACAAGGCATCAAAACTAGAATTTTGATAGTTCGATGCATTTTCACCGCCCGTTTCAACTTTAGAATTTTTACCGTAAAGCATGAATAAAAAATTCTCCGGATCGGGATAATCAGCGTTCCAACCCAATCCAAATAATTGCGTTTGACCCTTGCTCATTTTATCTTGCAAGCGATTATAACTACTAGGCCTAACCACTAATTGAATGCCTAATTTCTTAAATTGTTTTCTGATCCAATCAAGGTTTGACTGATCATCCGCATCCGTAGCGGTGGTATCAAAATACAAAACCAGTGGCTTGTTGGTTTTGGGATCGATACCATCTCCATAGCCCGCTTGTGCCAACAAATCCTTTGCTTGTGCGATGTCTTTACGTTTCACAACACCGTTAATCTTCTCATAAACAAACGGATTGTAATCATCAATGTGGCCAAAAATACCGGCTGGAATTGGGCCGTGAGCCACACGCCCTCGCCCGTTCCTAAAAATCGAAATACTTTCTTCTTCATTAATGGCAATTGAGATGGCTTGTCTAAGTTTTTTAGCCGACTCGCTGTAACCACCCACCACTGAGTCAAGCATGTTAAATGCGGTGTAGTAAATACTGGTGCTATCACTGGTCAATAAACGAATATTTTTATTACTCATTCGATCGGCTAAAATGGTTTTTCCTTTTTCTCTGACTTCAATGGCTTGATCAAAATTATCACTTGAAATGCCTGACTGATCATAATAACCTTGCAAAAACTTATTCCAATAAGGCGTGGTTTCTTTTTCTAATAAAAAATGCACTTTGTTTAAAAATGGTAACTTCTTACCTTGGTCAAGTAATAATCCATTTTCAATGTCTGATTTTTGCCCAAATTTAGGATAGTATTCACCGTGAAAATTTAGATTTCTTTCAAGAATCATTTCTTTGTTTGGATTATTGACACTCAACTGAAAAGGGCCTGTACCAACGGGGTACCAATCCAAAATAATGTTTTTGTCGATTAGCCCTGCTTGTGAATAAAAACGATCGGCCTCAGGCGGTACGGCAGTAAAAAATGGCATTGCTAGCCAGTACAAAAACTGCTCTTGAATGCCTTTGACTTTAATGGAGTACCGGTACTTATCTAATACCTTAACACCCTCAAGATGATAAGGCTCTAAATCAACAAAACCTTTGTGTTTTTCATTGGTCAATGTGGTGTTTAGCTCTGACAAACCAACAATGCGTTCAGCCATCAAACTAAAAATAGGTGAATGCAATAATGGGTTGGCCAAGCGTTTAATCTGGTGCACAAAATCACTCGCCACTAATTCTCTTGTTGCCGTTTGAGTAATGTCACCAAGTGCATTGATTTGAGTAAGTTCATCATCGCTTAACGTAAGATTACTCTTAACAAAAGCAGGATGGTTTTGGTACATTACCCCTTGTTTAATCTGCAAAATGTATTCAGAAAAAACAGCGTCTTGTTTGTTCTTTGCATCAATCTCAGTACCTGTATCATCATAATAATGCACCTCAGGCATGTGAGTCAACACACCGGGAATCAAGGTATAAGGGCGTTTTAAATAATGATATTGTAGGGGCGTTTCATACACGGATTGAATAAAAGTCCACTCATTAGACGAATAAGAACGAGCAGGATCAAGGTGCTTTGGGCGATCGCGAAAAGAGTTGTAAAGCGTATTATCAAACCTATCAGAAGCAGGATAGGGATTATTCCAAGGCTCAGTGCAAGCACTTAACAAAAGCAAAAAGACCCAAACAATATGTTTATAATTGAACATCGTATCAATTATAAATACTTAAGGAGTCTTATGGGTTTTTTAACAGGGAAAAGAGCACTAATTGTTGGCGTTGCTTCAAATCGATCCATCGCCTGGGGAATTGCCGAATCCATGGCAAAGCAAGGCTGTGAAATTGCGCTAACTTATCAAAATGATAAATTAAAAAAACGCGTTGATAAATGTGCAGTTGTTTGTAATTCTAACATTGTCATCCCTTGTGATGTTGGCACAGACGAAAGTATCGATGCCGCCTTTACAGAACTTAAAAGTCATTGGGATAACTTTGACATCTTAGTGCATTCTGTTGCTTTTGCACCGCGTGAAGCGCTTGATGGTAATTACGTTGAAGCGACCACACGTGAAAACTTTGCCACTGCACACGACATTAGTTCTTACAGCTTTACCGCATTGGCCAAAGCAGCAAGTCCAATGCTCAATAATAACGGCGCCCTACTAACAGTAAGTTACTTGGGTGCCATTCGTGCCATTCCAAACTACAATGTGATGGGTGTCGCCAAGGCATCGCTTGAGGCTAATGTTCGTTATATGGCAGCTGCCATGGGCCCTGATAAAGGCATTCGCGTTAATGCCGTGTCTGCAGGACCAATCAAAACTTTAGCGGCTTCAGGTATTAAAGATTTTGGAAAATTATTAGACTACGCTGCTGATAGCTCTGCGCTTAAGCGCAACGTGACTACTGAAGAAGTCGGCAATGCGGCAGCTTTCTTATGCTCTGATCTTGCATCGGGCATCACTGGAGAAGTGACTTACATTGACTCTGGTTATAATTTTTACGACAAAGGTCCGGACCTGTAATCCGTCAAAAATAAACGCACATAAAAAAAGCCCTGTTATTTATGACAGGGCTTTTTTTAATTCAAACTTTTAAACTACAAACGATCTGTAAAAACTTTGATTTCAGCATTGGCTCTTAAAGTTTTTAAAATGGCTGCAAACATCTCGTTAGATTCAAAACTAAGTAATGAACGTTCCAACCCTTTGCTAGGTTTGGAATCAGAGGTTTTAACCGCTGATAAGCTTATCACCACAGCACTGCTTCTTCCTAAACTTTGCGCACTGTAAACTGTGTCACCATTGTTGGGCTTGGACAATGCAAATACTTTATTAACAACAGTAACATCAGTCTTTTTGGAATCTCTTTCCACCCAGCCAACATCATTCCATTTAAGCTGATTCTTATCCATTAATTTATTTACTGAATCGTCATTATTATTTAATGAAGCAACAATATCCTTAGCAATATTATCTACAAAAGTCTTGGCCAATAAAACGGTTAAATGTTTGTTAATCTCATCTTTAACTTCATCGAAAGTTTTTTGTCTTTTTACTGTCTTTTCTTTTAATCGAACAACAATAAATTTATCCTTAGACAGTTCAATAATTTCAGAATTTTCACCCTTGTTTAAAACCACATCACTAAAAGCAGCATCTACAAACTTTTTCTCATAATCATTGGTGTTTTTAGCAAAAAATTGAGTTGTGTTAACCACTAAATTCATTTGGTCAGACACTTCCTCCAAGCTAACCTCATAAGCCAAATTTGCCAATTGGTCGGTTAAATCATAAAGGGATTTTTGCACTTGGTTTTGAGTGTAGAGCTTAGTTAGTTCTGAACGAGCTGATTCGAAGGATTTGACCGAACCTGGCTTAATTTTATTAAGTTTAATAATATGATAACCAAATTCAGATTTAACTGCACCGCTCACTTCACCCTCTTGCATACCAAATACTTTGGTTTCAAACTCAGGAACCATGACTCCTTTGGTGAAAAAACCCAAATCACCAGCGTCGTCTTTTGAACCTGTGTCTTCTGAGTATTCCTTAGCTAACTTGGCGAAATCACCACCTGCGTTGATCAAGCCAACTACTTTTTTCGCCGTCTCTTGCGTTTGTACCAAAATATGTTGTGCTTTGCGCTCACCTTCAGTAGTGAAACGATCTTTTTCGTCTTCATAAAAGTTAAACAACTCATCATCATTAATTTTGATATTTTTAGCAATTTTTTCTAACGATAATTCTACAAAATCTATTTTTACTTTCTGAGGATCAAAAAATGATGCCTTTTGGTTATTATAAAAATCTTTAACACTCTTAACATTCACTTTAACTTTGTCTAAATAATTATCCGCATCGATTTGAATATAACTAAACTTACGTTGTTGGTCGTTAAGTGCTTGTAAATTTTTTAATGCAGAGGGAGTAATAAAAGCAGAATCTAAAAAATTGTATTTGATTTGACTTTGAGTCAACTCTTTTAATTTGATCGACTCATATTCAGCCGTGCTATAACCATTAAGTCGAAGCAACTTTTGATAAGTATCAATTGAAAATTTTCCATCAACTTGGAATAAATCATTCGATTGAATCATTGCTTGCAACTCAACACTGGTGGTAGCATAATCCAAGCCATCTGAAAATTGACTCAGCAAACGTCGATTAACCATATCCCTCATGACCGATTGTTTTAACACAGCGTCAAACTCCGTATCGTAACGCTCAGAAAGACGTTGTTGCAAGCGTCTTTTCTGCGGATTAAATTCATTTAAAAAGTCTTCTTTAGAAATCTCATCGCCGTCAATACTTGCAACAATGATATTCGAGGTACCGGTGAAATACTCGTTAATACCAAATAAGGCAAAAGGAACGGTAATTAAACCAACGATTAAATAGGCGAGCCAGCCTTTTGTTTTGTTTCTAATTGAACTGAGCATAGTAGTATTACCAATGGCAATTAACCGGATTAGCTAAAACCATTTTATTAATAAAAAAAATAAGAATTATAAACGAAAATACCACTGTCTAGAATGGCTTTGTATTCTGAATGTAAATTGGATAAATTCGGAAGCCACAACCTAAAAAAGTTATGGCGGAGCGGACGGGATTTGAACCCGCGACGTCCTGCGTGACAGGCAGGCACTCTAACCAGCTGAGCTACCGCTCCGAATTTTTTTTTGGTGGGCGCTACAAGACTTGAACTTGTGACCCTCGCCTTGTAAGGGCGATGCTCTCCCAACTGAGCTAAGCGCCCAAAAAAAATGCCCGATACTTAATTTCAAGCATCGGGCATATTATACTCAAACAAATTATTTATTTACTGATTCTTTAAGTAATTTGCCTGCTTTAAATGCTGGGACTTTAGATGCTTTAATTTGAATGCTTGCACCCGTTTGTGGATTGCGACCTGTACGTGCTGCACGATCTCTAACCAAAAAACTACCGAAGCCAGTAATTGCTACGTTATCGCCACCTGACAAAGCGCTAGTAATTGCACCTGTTGTTGCATCTAATGCGCGAGCCGCATCCGCTTTTGTTAAACCTGAAGTTTCTGCAATTGCTGCTACTAAATCTGATTTGTTCATTCTTCCTTTCTCCTATTTGTGATAAATACCATTCTCTACTAAAAAACAAAAAAGCTTATTTTGAAACAAGCTTTCACCGGATTATCCATTAAATGCCCCTACTGTCAATAGGTTTGCGTAAAAAAACCAAAAACTTATTCAATATTTAATAAATCCTATATTTTTAGTTGATTAACCAACGGTAAAACCTCTTTTTCCCATATACGCCCAGTCATTTCACCAATTCTCTTAAAACGAATAACACCGTCTTGATCAACCAAAAAAGTTTCTGGCGTTGCATAAACACCTAATTCCAATCCTAACTTTCCTAATTGGTCAAAAATCACAAGGTTGTAAGGGTTGCCCAATACATCTATAAACTTGGTGCCATCTTTTTTGGTGTCTTTATAATTGATGCCCATCATTTGCACGGCATTAGTTTTTGCAATTTTCATCAGCATCTCGTGCTCAGCTCTACAAGTTGCACACCAAGATGCCCAAACATTCACCAAAGATATTTTGGTTTTTAATTTATCTTGAGTGGAGTATTTTTCTCCTGTGTGAAAATCTTCAACTTCCATATCTGGAAAAGACTTGCCGATTAATGGAGAGGGTAGTTTTTTAGGATCAAGCCCTAAACCCACGTATAAAAATCCAACCAATACAACAAATAAACCCAATGGTAAAAATTTATTCACTATTTATTGCTTGATTTTTTAAGCGCATCAGCCACCTCGGGTGGCATGTAGTTTTCATCGTGCTTAGCCAGCACTTCAGTGGCAATAAAAGTACCGTTCACTAAAGAGCCTGTAGTGATAATGCCTTGCTCTTCTCTAAACAAATCTGGCAAGATGCCTACGTATTCAATACTAAAGGTATTAGCGTTATCAGTCACGTCAAAGTTAACCTTTAAGCCATCACGCTTAACACTGTTCTTAGCCACCAAGCCGCCTAGACGAAAACTCTTACCTTTTGGCGCTTTACCATCAACCACATCAGTGGGTGAAAAGAAGTACAGTAAATTTTCATTAAAAGCTTGTAAACCCAAATAACCAGCTAAGCTTACGCCAGCTACTAATAAGGCAACGAGTGTCATTCTATTTTGTCGTTTTGTCATTTCTCTCTTAAATATTTAATTCGCAATTGTAAAAAAGTTTTTTTATGAATACTGCTCGTTCGTATAAATAAAATTACAATGGTAATTATAGTTACTAAATACGAAAACCAAATATAAAATGCGTATTTACCAAACGGGAGAAAAGAAAAATACTCAGCCAAGGTCATTTTTCACCCTCCATAATCACACCTTTCACCCAGCGTGAATTTTGTTCTCTGATTAATAATTCGTCTCTTGCTCTCATTAGCATCAAAGCACCGTAGAGCAATTTAAAGGCAATGCCCATAATAACTAACGGTATTAACATATCACTATGAATGGCAGGCTGGGAAATTTTCTCGATCGAGCTGACCGACGCCCCTTGGTGTAGCGTATTCCACCAATTCACTGAATAATGAATAACGGGTAAATTAATCAAACCTACAATGGCCAAGATTGAACTAGCTTTAGACGCTGTTTTAGGATTGTCAAAAGCATTATTAAGTGACATATAGGCCAAATACAGAAACAATAAAATCAACTCTGAAGTTAAACGCGCATCCCACACCCACCAAGTGCCCCACATGGGCTTGCCCCACACTGCACCAGTTACCAGTGCTAAAAATGTAAACGCAGCACCAATCGGTGCTGAAACCTTAGCCACGACATTGGCGAGTTTAATTTGCCAAATCAGGCCAATACCGCCGGATATGGCCAACACTAAATAAATAAACATACTCATCCATGCGGATGGCACGTGAATAAACATAATGCGATAACTCTCTCCTTGCTGATAATCAACAGGAGCAATAACCAAACCCCAATAAAGTCCGACTAAACTTAATGCAATAAAAGGATACAAAAACCAAGGGATGATTTTTTTAGCCGTGTAATAGAAATTTTGTGGTGAGGCAAAAGCCTGAATCCATTTCCACATATATCAATTTTTGAAATAAATAAAGTAATGTTATTTTAACGACTTATGTGCCACATTATTGCGCAAATAAGTAGGTAGTGGTAGTTTATCATCAAAACCACCTTTTTCGTTAACATAGGTTAAGCAAAGGTCTATTAGATTTTCAGATTTAGGATAAAAATTCGCTTCGTAATTACCAATACCGCTGGATTCAGATAATACTTGCTCGTAAGCACCCCAGCCCGTGCCCACGCCGATAAAATCTTGCCCAAGAACATCTATCTCATTAGGCTTTCTTAAACTCTCATTTGTAAGTTTTTGATCTTGATACACGCCCCAATATACTTCACCCATTCGAGCATCAAGTGCGACGGCAATTTTATCGGTATTAAATTTTTTCACCGCACCAAAGCCAACTACCTCAAGCGTTGAAAATCCCATGGTAGGAATGTCATGCGCAAATGAAATGCCTTGCACCACACCCACACACATCCTTACTCCCGTAAATGCACCAGGGCCTTTGGTGTAAACAATGCCATCCAAATCTTTAGGCTCAATGCCAACTTCAGCAAACACCTCATCACACAGTGGCAATATCAATCCGGAACTTTTTTCAACACCCTGAACAAAACGACTGGTTTTGATTTGATTGGAATACAGGCTAACTGAGCAAACCTCAGTACAAGTGTCGATGGCTAAAAGATGCATAACGATTATTTTACAATTTTTTCATACCGATGATACAACGACAAAACTAATTGAGCACGCTTTGCCAATCTTTGCGGATATTTAATCGGGTGATAATAACTCGGGCCTTTTACCAAAGCCACCAAAGTAGCTATTTCTTCTAATGATAATAAACCCAACTCTTTCTTAAAATAAAACCGAGATGCATTGGCAAAACCCAAAACGGTCTTTTTACCTTTTTGCCCCAAATACAGCGTATTCATATAACGATTAAGTATGAATTCTTTATCAAATGAATACTCTAACAATAATGCCATCAGAATTTCTTTAACCTTTCGGTCGATCTTTCGCTCTCTAGTAAGTAAAGTATTTTTAATCAATTGTTGGGTGATTGTACTCGCCCCTCTCATTGGTTTATCGTAAAACGTATAATCGCGCAAAACTCGAAGAATCTCTTTAAAGTCCACACCTGAATGCTCAAAGAACGATTGATCTTCCACCAACAGCAACATATTAATCACTGGCTTAGGATGTTGATCAAACTGTAAATGACTATTACCCAACCCAATAGGCTTTGAAAACTCATCTTTAACAATGTTATTCAAATGGTTTAAATACACCAAAAACACCACAATACCTAATACAATTAAGCGTTTTAGCCATTTCATAAGGTTAGTTTTTTTCATACATTACCACTCTGAGCTAAGCTCTCAAAACGTCCGCCATCACCGATAATAACATGATCCAATACCCGAACATCAATCAATGCCAGTGCCTCTTTTATGCGCTGAGTAATATCAATATCAGCCTGTGATGGCGCAGGATCGCCCGAGGGATGATTGTGCGCCAAAATCACAGCAGAGGCATTTTTTTCAAGCACAGTTTTTACCACTTCTCGTGGGTGAATACTAGCCTGATTAAGCGTACCAGTAAAAAGCGTAATCACTTTCTCAATCAACCTGTGTTTTTGATCTAATAGCAACACCACAAAAGTTTCACGATTTAAATTACCAATATTAAGGTGTAAATATTGCGCAATTTGATCTGGCTTAGTAAATGCATCACCCTTGCTTAAGCCTGATTCAAAATGGCGCTTTGCCATTTCTAACACGCCTCGCAAATGCACATATTTAGCTTGCCCCAAACCCTTACCTTGGCAAAACTCTGCTTCACTAGCGTTTAGCAGATTATGAATAGAACCAAACTGATCGAGCAAATCTTGCGCTAGCTCTACCGCGCTTTTCCCCTTAACCCCAGTACGCAAAAATATCGCCAACAACTCAGCATCACTCAAACTGGCTTCGCCGAATTTCAGTAACTTTTCTCGTGGTCGGTCATTTTCGTGCCAATCGGTTATTGCCATACTATCTTGAAACAAATTCAATTAAAAGATGGTAGTCGCCTTTATCTGCCATTCTAAGCGCATCAATATAGCGCTTTCTATGGTCGCCATCTGAAGCTAATGAATCACTACCCCATTTAATTGGATTTTCTTTTAAATATTTTTCCAAAATAATATCCGTCATAATGCGGGCATGCCTTCCATTGCCATTTGGAAAAAGGTGAATTAACACCAATTTATGATGGAACTGTGCAGCAAACTCCTCTCTATTATAAATTTTATTCTCTACCCAATAATTTGCATCAGCCAACAAATCTCTCAGTTTAACGCCGATAACTAAATAATCAACGCCAATATTCTTATCACTTAATCGAAACTTACCTGCCCAATCCCAAACACTGCCAAGCAGTTGTTTGTGCAACTCACGTGTAAAAGATTCACTTATAAAATCTTTGTACTTTCTTTGCTTTGAGAGCCAAATCAGCCCGTCTTGAATATTTTGTTGTTCTAATTGATCCAACTCACCTCTAGTATCTACATGAGAAAACTTTAACCCTTCTAATTCATCAGGATCAAGTGGTGTAGCGCCTTGTGGATAAGTAAACATATATGCTACTTATCCCACAAAGTACGAGGCATTTCTTCAACCAGCCTATCAATTTCAATTTCAAGTTGTTCTGTCAACTGAGCTTTTGATAACTGTTGATCTTCTAAACGCATTTGATCATCCACTTTTGATATTAATTCTTGAGCTTTTATTTTAGCCTGCTCTGTAATCGTAGATTCAACTGGTTTTCTTGGAATAATCGCATACTCTAAATCACAATTAAGTACATTAGCCACGCGCCTAAGTTGCTTGATAGTAATACGATCTTCTGCCTCCATTCGTTCCATTTGAGTTGCTTGGGACGAACTCATATCTAAATATTTAGCCAATTGATTAGCACTCATCCCCAACGATTTTCTTAAAGTACGAATCCACCCTTCCTTAGGACGAGCAATCTTACTAACATCAACACTGGTTGTTAGATTTATTTTTGATTGGTATTGACTTCTAATTAACTTATTCATCATAATATAACCTTATATATATTGTAATTTTGTTATAAATATACCATATTTATATTGTTTAATTAAATTAATTTTACATCATATATATCGTTTTATTAAAAATTTGGTAAATTATTGAAATGAGTGTTTTTCGGAGTAGACCTTGCCTGCTCAGGTGAGTTTTTGGTGGTTTTTTCTTATTTGGTGAGTCTTATTTGCTAAAAAATGGCTAAAAATAAGGATTTTTAAGCTTGTGGGGAAGGCAAGGCCTTCCCCACTTGGGCTTTCAGGTAATAAAGAGAAGGCAGTTTTGGGAAGGGTTAAAAATTTCGGAAATTTTGCAAATGGGTGGTTTTTTTATTAAAAACTACACTTATTCTTATTTTATTGATATTTATCTTGGATTTGTTACTGGGCCAATTACTGCAATGAATTCACTATTACCCTTAATTCTTCAGCT
>GG729977.1 GCA_000205985.2 uncultured Candidatus Thioglobus sp.
GGCCACATTAGATTCGCAGTTAAAAACAAGGGTGTCAAAGATTATTGAATCGACCTCTGCCGTAACATGCTATTCATATTATGAGGCACCCAGATTCTCGCTCGCATATCAGCACGTAAGTTTGGCGTGGATTTGTCTGATCACGTGGGCGCCAAGTGCATGAATCCGATTTTTATCATTACGATTATATTTTTGCCATGGATGCCTCAAATTTAGCAGATCTTGAGTTTATCTGTCCAGAAGAATATCAACATAAGCTTTCTTTGATGTTAGACAATATCCCAAATAATAACGGCAGAAGTGTACCCGATCCTTATTTTGAAGGGCGCTTTGACGAGGTGTTTGAGATGCTGAATCGTGCCAGTGATTTTTTGTTGCAAAGTTTGTTGAAAAAAGTCTAAAACTTATTGACACGGACCCTCCTTACACAGTATAATTTGCCTCTTTATTGCCCTTGGGAAAACAGCGGGTAATTTTTAAGACTTAATTAATTAAGAGAATTTCGGAGAAATTGTATTTATGTCAACGATTAACCAATTGGTGCGTAGTCCACGTAAAAAGAAAGTTGTTAAAAGTGGTGTGCCAGCATTAGACAGCTGTCCTCAAAAACGTGGTGTTTGTACTCGCGTATACACAACCACACCTAAAAAACCTAACTCAGCATTACGTAAAGTTGCTCGTGTTAGATTAACCAACGCAGCTGAAGTAACAACTTACATTGGTGGTGAAGGTCATAACTTACAAGAGCACTCAGTGATTCTTATTCGTGGTGGTCGTGTTAAAGATCTACCGGGTGTTCGTTACCATACAGTACGTGGTGCACTAGACACGGTTGGTGTTGACGGCAGAATGCAAGGTCGTTCTAAGTACGGTACTAAGAAACCTAAGAAGTAATAACAATTTAAAATAAGAGAAACACTATGAGAAGAAGATCCGCCCCTAAAAGAGAAATCCTACCAGACCCGAAGTTTGGTGATTTAGTATTAGCTAAGTTTGTAAACATCCTAATGTTGGATGGTAAAAAATCTGTAGCTGAGAAGATCGTTTATGATGCGTTAGATACAATTGAAGCTAAAGGTAATGCTGAGCCAATCGAAACTTTCAAGCAAGCGTTAGACAACATCGGTCCTCAAGTTGAAATCAAATCTCGTCGTGTTGGTGGTTCAACTTACCAAGTCCCAATTGAAGTTAGGTCTGAGCGTAAGGTCGCACTAGCCATGCGTTGGATTATTGAAGCATCACGCAAGCGTGGTGAAAAAGGCATGAAGCTTAGATTAGCAGGCGAAGTATTGGACGCGGTACAAAATCGCGGTACTGCATTTAAGAAGAAAGAAGACACTCATAGAATGGCAGAAGCAAATAAAGCGTTTGCTCATTTTCGCTGGTAGTCGAATATTTAAGGATTTAAGAAAATGGCAAGAAATCACCCACTTAGTCGCTATCGCAATGTTGGCATCATGGCACACATTGATGCTGGAAAAACAACAACTACTGAGCGTATCTTATTGTACACAGGCCGTACTCACAAAATTGGTGAAGTGCATGACGGTGGTGCAACCATGGACTGGATGGAACAAGAGCAAGAACGTGGTATTACCATTACTTCTGCAGCAACAACCTGTATGTGGAAAGGTATGGACGATCAGTTCGATGAGCACCGTATTAACATTATTGATACTCCGGGACACGTTGACTTCACCATTGAAGTTGAGCGCTCATTAAAAGTATTAGACGGCGCATGTGCCGTATTTTGTGCAGTGGGCGGTGTAGAGCCTCAATCTGAAACCGTATGGCGTCAAGCTAACAAATACAACGTTCCAAGAATTGGTTTTGTTAATAAGATGGATCGTGCAGGCGCAGATTTCTTACGTGTTTGTGAGCAAGTTAAAACACGCCTAGGTGGCCACCCAGTGCCGATGCAAATTGCTATTGGTGCTGAAGAAGACTTTAAAGGTGTGGTTGATTTAATTACCATGAAAGCCATTTATTGGAATGAAGAAGACCAGGGTGCGACTTACGAAACTAAAGATATTCCAGCAGACCTACAAGACTTAGCAGACGAAAAGCGTGAATTCATGATTGAATCTGCTGCAGAAGCTAATGACGACCTAATGGAAAAATACCTTGAAGAAGGTGAGTTGAGCGATGATGAAATCAAAGAGGGCATCCGTTTACAAACCATTAAAAGTGAAATTATTCCAATGTTCTGTGGTTCTGCCTTTAAGAACAAAGGCGTACAAGCGGTATTGGATGCTATGATTATATATATGCCGTCTCCACTAGATGTGGAATCTATTACTGGCATCTTGGATGACAAAGATGAAACCGTCGCACCAAGAAACGCAGATGATAATGAGCCATTTGCAGCATTAGCGTTTAAGATTGCAACTGACCCATTTGTAGGCACATTAACATTCTTCCGCGTGTACTCAGGCGTCCTAAAAGCAGGTGATTTTGTATTTAATTCATCCAAAGGAAAAAAAGAACGCATTGGCCGTATGGTGCAGATGCACTCAAACGAGCGTGATGAAATTAAAGAAGTACGTGCTGGTGATATTGCTGCCGCGATTGGCCTTAAAGACGTAACCACGGGTGACACTTTATGTGACCTTAAAGAGAAAATTGTTCTTGAAAGAATGGAATTCCCTGAGCCGGTTATCGCATTAGCAGTTGAGCCTAAAACCAAAGCAGACCAAGAGAAAATGGGAATTGCTTTAGGTAAGCTGGCCGCTGAAGATCCGTCATTTAGGGTATCAAGTGATGAAGAGTCGGGCCAGACAATTATTGCAGGCATGGGCGAGCTTCACTTAGACATTATTGTTGATCGTATGATTCGTGAATTCGACGTTGAGTGTAACGTTGGTGCGCCACAAGTGTCTTACCGTGAAGCCATTACAACATTAGTTGAGCATCAACACAAGTTTGCTAAGCAATCGGGTGGTCGTGGTCAGTACGGACATGTGTATTTACGCATTGAGCCTCAAGAGCCAGGTGCTGGCTATGAATTCGTTGACGAAATTAAAGGTGGTGTAATTCCTAAGGAATACATTCCTGCGGTTAACAAGGGTGTTCAAGAGCAAATGGAAAACGGTGTATTGGCTGGTTTCCCACTAGTAGATATTAAAGTAACGGTTTATGATGGTTCTTACCATGATGTTGACTCGAACGAAATGGCGTTTAAGATTGCCGCTTCTAAGTGTTTAGCAGAAGGCGTAAGAATGGCCAATCCTCAATTGCTGGAACCTATGATGGCAGTAGAAATTGTCACCCCTGAAGATTACATGGGTGATGTAATGGGTGACTTAAACAGACGACGTGGTTTAGTGGGTGCTATGGAAGATCTTCCAAATGGTAAACAGTTAAAAGCGGACGTTCCATTAGCAGAAATGTTTGGTTATGCAAATGACTTGCGTTCAATGACCCAAGGTCGTGCTAGCTATTCAATGGAATTCTCAAAATATACAGCGGCACCAAAGAATGTTGCTGCAGAAGTAATCGAAAAATTGAATAAATAATATAAAAGTAGTAAGGAGCATAATATGTCAAAAGAAAAATTCGAAAGAACCAAACCACACGTAAACGTGGGCACCATCGGTCACGTTGACCACGGTAAAACTACACTCACAGCTGCCATCACTAAAGTCATGGCTGAAGCACGTGGCGGTGAATTTAAAGATTACGCCGATATTGATAACGCTCCTGAAGAAAGAGAGCGTGGTATTACCATTTCAACCGCACACGTGGAATACGAGTCAGAGACTCGTCACTACGCACACGTTGACTGTCCGGGACACGCCGACTACGTTAAGAACATGATTACCGGTGCGGCACAAATGGACGGCGCTATCATCGTAATTGCTGCAACGGATGGCCCGATGGCTCAAACCCGTGAGCACATCCTTTTGTCTAAGCAAGTAGGCGTACCTTACATTGTTGTGTACATGAACAAAGCAGACATGGTTGACGACGAAGAATTAGTAGAATTAGTTGAAATGGAAATCCGTGAACTTCTAGACGAGTACGATTTCCCAGGTGATGACACACCGGTGATCTTCGGTTCTGCCCTTAAAGCATTAGAAGGTGATACTTCTGAGATTGGTGTACCTTCAATCTTAAAGTTAGTTGAAGCGTTAGACACTTACATCCCTACCCCTAAGCGTGATACGGATAAGACGTTCCTAATGCCGATTGAGGACGTGTTCTCAATCTCTGGTCGTGGTACGGTTGTAACCGGTCGTATTGAAGCCGGCATCGTTAACGTGGGTGATGAATTAGAAATCGTTGGTATTAAAGACACTCAAGTGACTACGTGTACTGGTGTTGAGATGTTCCGTAAATTATTAGACTCTGGTGAAGCCGGTGATAACGTTGGTGTACTACTTCGTGGTACTAAGCGTGAAGAAGTAGAGCGTGGCCAAGTATTGGCCAAGCCAGGTTCAATCACGCCGCACACAAAGTTTGAAGCTGAAGTTTACATTTTAAGCAAAGAAGAAGGTGGCCGTCATACGCCATTCTTTAACAACTACCGTCCACAGTTCTACTTTAGAACTACAGACGTAACCGGTGCTTGTCAATTACCTAAAGACGTTGAAATGGTTATGCCAGGTGACAACGTTAAGATGGACATTGAACTGTTAGCACCGATTGCGATGGAAGAAGGTTTAAGATTTGCAATCAGAGAAGGTGGCCGTACCGTAGGTGCGGGTGTTGTTTCTAAGGTGACGGCGTAATTAGTTAAATAAAGACAGAAGGTTTCTTGTATAATATTGCGTTTTTCGTTTGAGAAAAAACAGTAAAAAAATAGATAGGACATAAGCACATGAGCAATCAAAATATTAGAATTAAATTAAAGGCATTTGATCATCGTTTAATCGATAAATCAGCCGTTGAGATTGTAGAAACAGCTAAGCGTACTGGTGCAAGTGTAAGGGGTCCAATTCCTTTACCTACAAAAAAAGAACGTTTTACTGTGCTTACTTCTCCGCACGTTAATAAAGATGCAAGAGATCAGTATGAATTAAGAACTTACAGTGGCATCCCCCCGGGAACCCCAT
>GG729976.1 GCA_000205985.2 uncultured Candidatus Thioglobus sp.
GCCCGGGGGGGTTCCCACCGGGTCTAAATTTAACTTAAACACTTGGGTATCAATGCTTGGGTTGATTGTAACTTGATCAAGCACAACCAGCACTTTTTGATCCAATTCATTTTTGAGTGAAATGGCGCTCAATGTGTTGTTGTCAAATCCAAAGTAAAGAGTGTTTTCTTGCGTTGTTTTGTACCAATCAGTGCCTTGCTCTGTGTGTGAAAATACCGGTGTATTTTTGATGCGATCAGGTTTATTAACGAGCCAATACAAAGGCGTTTTTGAAAGATCAGTGGTTTTTTGTAAGGTGGCTTGTTCAAGTTCGACATCAACCAGCCACAGTTCGTTGTGATTGAGCAGTAGAATTTGCTCGTTAGGATGCATTGTGTGCCAACGCAGCTGTCTTGGCCGGTTAAAGGTTAAAGTGCCGGATGAGGCGTTAATTAAAGCACCAAACTCATTGTGAGTGGTTTGTTTAAAGTTAGCACTTAAACGATCAAACGAGTTAAAAAAATCGTTGAATTGATTGTTGGCTTGGGCGTGATTTGTTAAGGCCAGTAATAGGGTTATGGCTAAAAAAAAATTATTCATCCACAATGGGCTCTGGCGCTAGTACTTGTCGATTGCCTGCGCTGTTCATTGAGCTGACCACGCCGCTGGCTTCCATGTCTTCAATAATGCGAGCGGCACGGTTGTAGCCAATGCGCATGCGTCGCTGCAAGCTGGAGATAGATGCTCTTCGTGTGCTGGTTACAATCTGCACGGCCTCATCGTAAAGCGCGTCCAACTCACCCGTGTTACCGGACTTGGTTTCAGATGTACTACTGGAGTCCGTTTGGGCATTGAGGATACCGTCTAAATAGTTGGTTTCTGAGTTAGATTTTAGGAAGCTGACCACGCGCGTAATTTCATCATCATCGACAAAAGCGCCGTGAATACGAGTGAGGTGTGCAATGCCTGGCGTCATGTAGAGCATGTCGCCCATGCCTAAGAGTTGTTCCGCCCCACCTTGGTCTAAAATGGTGCGAGAATCCACCTTGCTGGAGACTTTAAAAGCCACTCGCGTTGGTATGTTGGATTTAATCAAGCCGGTGATTACGTCCACACTAGGACGCTGTGTGGCAATGATTAAATGAATACCAGCGGCACGTGCCTTTTGTGCCAAGCGCACAATCAACGCCTCAACGCGCTTGGATTTGGCCCGATCTTCTTGGGCGAGTGCGCCAAGCATGTCGGCGTATTCATCAATCACCAACATAATCAGTGGCAGTGCTTCCAGTTCAGGTGCCACCTCACCCTCTTCAGCCGTGTTCGGATTGAATGATGGGTCGAGCAGAGGTTTGCCAGATTTTTTGGCCTTTTCGAGCTTGTCGTTAAAGCCATCAATGTTGCGCACGCCGAATTTAGCCAGTAGCGAATAGCGACGTTCCATTTCGTTGACACACCACCATAAGGCACTGGCAGCTTGGTTCATGTCGGTAACCACTGGGGTAAGCAGATGCGGAATATCAGCGTAAATGGCAAGTTCAACAATCTTAGGGTCGATCATGATGATGCGCACTTCTTCAGGTTTTGCCTTATATAACACGCTCAAGATAATGGCATTTAATCCTACTGATTTACCCATACCAGTTGCGCCCGCTACTAGTAAATGTGGCATTTTTGCTAAATTAGTAACCACGGGCAGACCGTTAATGTCTTTGCCAAGCCCCATGCTTAAGGTTGATTTTGATTTGATAAATTCTTCTGAGGCCAGGACTTCTTTGAGGCTGATCATTTCACGCTCAACGTTTGGAATTTCGAGGCCAATCACCGGCTTTCCGGGGATGACATCAACAATACGAACACTTTCAACCAGTAGTGCCCTGGCAAGGTCCTTATTCAGGTTCATGATCTGAGAAACCTTAACACCAGGCGCTAAAGAAAGCTCAAATTGAGTAACCACAGGGCCGGGAGTGACGGTGGTAATGGAAACATCAAAGCCGAAATCTTTAAGTTTAATCTCCACTTGGCGAGACATGTCTTCAAGTGCCTGTTTGGAATAGCCAGCTGTGTTGGTGCTGATTTCGTTCAATAGGCTTAAATCAGGCAGGCCACTCAGAGCTGAGGTGTTAAAAAGGTTTGATGAAGCGACGGGTTTGATTTTTTTATTAGGCTTGATTTTTGCAGATTTAACTTTCGCCATAACACTGGGGTTTTGAAGTGATGGGTTTGCTTGAGGCAATGACAACTTTGGTTGATTTTTTAGCTTTGGCGTTGGCGCGTATTTGTACTAATTTGGCAAAAATAATATTGAGTGTTCCGCCGGTTGAGGTGAAAATCCTAACCCAAGAGGCAGTACTGGCAAGACTAAAACTGATCATCATAATACTCAAAATAAACAATGAACGAGACCGAAACCAAATAAAAACACCAAAATAGCCGTGCATCATTTGTCCGATTCAGCCACCATCGGGGGTCTGAGGGTATTTTTGCGTTAAAA
>GG729975.1 GCA_000205985.2 uncultured Candidatus Thioglobus sp.
AGCATGTGTACCGGCAGAGTCGATTTCAAATAAATCTTTGACACCTTGTTTTTTAACTTGCGATCTAAATGTGCCCTCGGCTGTGGGTGATCGACAAATATTACCCATGCACACAAATAAAATTTTGATTTTTTCCTTGCCCATTGATCCTAGTTATCGATAAAATCGAACATTATATCAACTAATTTTAGAACCCATGTCAAACTCACTCATACAATCTGCCAAGGACGTTATCTTAACCGAAGCCCAAGCAGTAACCAAGTTGGCCGAAAGTCTTGATCAAAGTTTTGTTGATGCCTGTCAACTGATTCAGAATTGCACTGGCAAAGTTATCCTTATTGGCATGGGTAAATCAGGCCACATTGGCAATAAAATTGCTGCCACGTTCGCTTCCACAGGCACCCCATCTTTTGCAGTGCACCCAGGTGAGGCAGGTCATGGTGATTTAGGCATGATTACTGAAGGTGATGTGGTCATCACCATTTCTTATTCGGGTGAATCAGATGAAATTATGACCTTGGTGCCAGTAATCCAGCGACTTGGTGTGCCGATTATCGGCATGACTGGCAATGCCCACTCTTCAATTGGCGAAGTCTGTAACGTTCATCTTGATGTCGGCGTTGAAAAAGAAGCTTGTCCGCATAATTTAGCACCTACCTCGTCCACCACAGTGGCACTTGCGATGGGCGATGCATTGGCAGTGAGTTTACTTACTGAAAAAGGGTTTAGTCCGGATGATTTTGCACGCTCACACCCTTCAGGAGCGCTGGGAAGACGCCTACTCACTTTTGTTAAAAACATCATGAAAACCGGTGATGACATCCCAATGGTGAGCGCTGACACCAAGCTACTAGATGCACTTTTAGTTATGAGTCAAAAAGCCTTGGGCATGGTTCTGATTACTGACGGTAGCGCACTAAAAGGTATTTTTACTGATGGTGATTTACGCCGTGTATTAGAAGAACACAGTGATATTCAAGCACTCACGATTGGTGATGTAATGACGCCAAATTGTAAATCAATTTCAGCGAGCAAGCCGGCCGTGGTTGCTGTGCAAATCATGGATGAATTTAATTTAAATTCGCTACCAGTGGTCGATGACAATAATCACGTGGTGGGGGCCATCAATACCCACACCCTAATGCAAGCTAAAATAATCTAAATTACTGCGTCTTTTTCCTTTTTAACTTTGTTGAATTTTATAAATACTGAGTTGTGTAGACTTGCTACACGCCTTGCGTATTTATAAAACTCGCCTTGCAAAAATAAAAAATACTTGTAATTATTAATTAATTAACCTTTCTACTCCCCACCAAAAACCAGTTATTACAATTAAGACTGAGGTAGGAACAACGGCCAATTGTCGATAATTCAGTTTTAGTTTTTTGAGTGATAACAATACGATTACCACGCCTAATACAACCACAATTTGCGCCAATTCAACGCCGACATTAAAGCCAATCAACGTTGTTAAAAACGAATCATCATTCATCTCAAATTCTTTAAGCATGGTGGCAAAACCCAAACCATGAATCAAACCAAATAAAAATACAACGATGCTTTTGCGCCTAATGGATTGATTAATAAGTAAATTCTCAATCGCCACGTAAGCGATGGAAAAAGCAATGAGCGGTTCAACAATGCGCGCCGATACCTCTACCACACCATACATTGCCAAGCCAAGTGTTAGTGTATGCGCCAGCGTAAAGGTTGTTACCAATAAAAGCAACTTGCGCCACAAAAGTGAGGACAATGCCATGCCAATAATAAATAAAATATGGTCCCAGCCTAGTGGAATCACATGGTCAAAACCAATGGAGGCAAATTGAGAGAATTGCGCAAAAGTGCTGAGTGGTTCTGGATGATTAATATCAATGATGCCACTGGGTTTTCCATCTCGAAGCCATTGCCACTGACTCCAATTGTATTCGTCTTTTTTGTATACTTGATAACGTAATGCACTGTCGCCATATATTTCACCATACCGCCACTCAAGCATTTTTGGCCACTCACTCAGTTGTACTGAATAAGTAAGAATGGTTTTTCTCGGTCTTTTCTTATAGCCGACAATATCAATTTTGGCACGGTTTAACGTTAAACCCTGAACTTTACCATTAACACTAAATTGAACACTGTTTAGAAACTTCAATTCAAAGTTTTTAAACTGCTCACGCAACACAGCCGGCTCAAGCGCTCGAAGCTCATCATACTGATCAGAATTAGGGGCATCCGTGGTTTTCTTATACCGAGTACCAATCCCCGTCATCGCTGCCTCAAGGCTCAGATCAATTTCAACTTCGATCGTTTTATCGCTAAAAATTGAAATTTCCACCAATGCAGGTTTAACCACATCGGCTTTAGTAAAAGTAGAGATTAACAACAGTAGTGATAATAATATTTTCATAATAAAAAACCCCGACTAGCGGGGCTTCATTATAGCGTTACTTAAAATCTACAGTAATTTACCATCGTAATTTTCAATACCAGGATTATCCTTCACACCTTTAATGGTTGGATGATTAACCTTGGTTAAATTAAGGTGTTTTTGCTTGCGTAGGTAATCTGCTGCCACGTCCCACATCAAACGCCCATTACCAATAGAGCCTACTTGCGCCCAACCTGATACTTTGTACGATTTGTTAGGGTCAATTGGCGTGCCTTCATCATCTTTCATCTCGCTAATACGCTCGCCTAAACCTGCTGCAGGATCAATGGTGTAATCCATGCCACCCATTCGTACCATGTCGCCACCCGACTGTAAGTACGGATCTTGTACAAATAAATTTTCAGCAATGCCTTCTAAGATTTCTTTGAGTTGCGCACCTTTGAGTTCGCTCACATAAGTTTCACCATAAGTCATAGAGGTGTTCGTCATTAAATCTTCCATGGTGACATCATCACCAGCTGGCACTGAAGTGCCCCAGCGAACGCCGGCTGACATCGCAAAATCTGCACTGTGTTCTTCACGCAGTGAATTCACCAACACCTGATCCCAGGTGCCCATGAAATTACCACGACGATAAAGTGTTTGCTCAGTAGTACAGAGTTTTTCAGTCAAAATAGCATCGTAAGTTTTTCCAACGCGATCAGGATTGTTACTCATTTCACTGCTACGCGCTTCAACCACATTCTTATCGTAAGTGGTGTTACGCATCTTATCGATAAATGACACTACAGCTGCATCAGGTTTAATCAAATTGGTAATGATCGGTAACATCTTATATTCATAACCAGAAACTTTATGGTCAACAATATTAAGATCCATCACGCCAATGTATTTACCCGAGCAACCCGCATTGGTAACCACTGTTACGCCACCGGAATTTTTAACTTCAATGGGTTTAGGCATGCCATCATGAGTATGGCCACCAAAAAATGCATCAATACCAACCACTTGCGAAGCCATCTTAATGTCCACATCCATGCCGTTATGCGAGATCACAATCACCGCATCTGGTTTTTCATTTTCACGAATGTCTGTCACTAATTCTTGCATTTCGTCTTCTCGAAGACCAAACGACCAATCTGGGAAAAAGTATTTTTGTGGGTTAGCGTTTGATGTTCTTGGGAAAGCCTGGCCAATCACTGCAATTCGGTGTCCGCCTACATTTTTAATGACATACGGCTTAAACGGTAACGCTTCATCTTCATCAAATAAGCCATTACCATCGTATTTTTCCGTCATGGCAAAGTATTCATCGCCCATCAACGCGTCTTCCATAATACGTACGTTTTGGCCTAAGAAGTCACCCTTGAAAAATCCAATATTTTTAAGCGTTTCGGCTTCTTTGTAAGTGAATTCCCAATGACCGACCATGACGTCAACACCCAACATGTTACAAGCCTCAACCATATCAGCACCACGGGTCCAAAGTGAGGTTCCCGAACCCTGCCAAGTGTCGCCACCATCAAGTGTCAGTGTATTTTGAATACCTCCAGCGCCCTCTCTTAGAGATTCCAATACCGTTTTAATTTGCCCAAAACCACCGGTCTTGCCGTATTTGGCCGCCAAGTCTTCGAAATTATTATAAGTAAAGGCATAGGCTTCAGGTGAGCCTGGTTTAACGCCAATTTGCTTTAAAAGGTTATTGCCAACCACGTGTGGTAATTGGCCAAAAGTAGAGCCAAAGCCTAGATTAACATTCGGCTCACGGAAATAGTTGGGTAATAAATTACCGTGTGTGTCGGTGATGTGCAAAATACGTGCATTACCGGTTTTCGGCACCTCGTACATATTTTCTTGGCCAAACAAACTATCGTGTCTTGCATAGCCCGTACCAATCAAACCTGCTGCTGAACCAGCGCCCAAAAACTTAATAAATTCTCTACGTGTTAACGCCATTATTCTCTCCCCTTAATTAAATCTAGAACTAACATTGTAACCGATTTTTCCAAGGATTTAACATTAGCAATAATATTTGACCGGTAACAATGCTAGGAAATATTAATTATAAATCAAAAAAAATTGGATGGGGGGGGGAGATTTTTACTAAAAAACCCTTGTTTACAATTAACCTTTATAATGAGCGCATGAACATAACCCAACTGCTTGCCGATATTACGCCCACTAAAATTGATCTTGAAATTAATGGCCTTTGTCTTAATACTCACAATGCGCAAACAGGCGATTTATTCATCGCCCTACAAGGCGAAACCACCCACGGCATAAACCACATTGAGCGTGCAATTGAAAAAGGTTGTGTAGCGGTTTTGGTTGATTCACATGATCTTGAATGCGCTATCCCTGTCATTCGCATTGAAAACTTAAAGCAATATTTACCCGCTCTGGCTTCTGCTTACTATTCACAAGCAACAAAAGTTGAGGTGATTGGCGTTACCGGTACCAATGGAAAAACCTCCGTTGGTTATTTTATTTCCCAGATGCTAAGTGAGCTTGGCATTAAAAATGGATTCATTGGTACGCTGGGAATTTCTAACAGTGATGTTGCATCCGCAAACACCACACCTGACATATTTACCTTGTATAAAGCGCTCCATCAATACCATCTAGATAACATCAACACGGCTGTTTTAGAAGTCTCCTCACATGGACTTGACCAAAACAGAGTGGCGGGTCTAAATTTCAAACAAGCGATATTCACCAACCTTACACAAGATCATCTTGACTATCATCAAACATTAGACGAATATCGACAAGTTAAACTCAAATTATTTAGTTTTGATTCAATTCAGTCCGTTATCATTAATCAGGACGATGCTTATCATCAAGATTTTTTAGACGCTAGCAAAGGCAAAAAACAAACCACTTACAGCATTAAAGACTTTGAAAAAATTACAATCAATGAACAAGGTTTTTTATGCCAATTGGATAATTTTGTTTTTGAGATCCCGCTTTTGGGTAAGTTTAATCTGAGCAATGTTTTGGCAGCATTCAACAGTGTGGAGCAGTTAGGTTTTAGCAGGGAAGGCATCATCCCACTACTATCAAGATTATTCCCTCCACTAGGCAGAATGCAGAAAATTAAAAAAGCACTGGCATGGGTTGATTATGCACACACACCTGATGCCCTTGCTAATGCTATTACCACACTTAAAGAGCATCATCCTGAACATAAAATTCGCATCGTCTTTGGTTGTGGAGGTAATAGAGATAAAAGCAAACGTGCAAAAATGGGAAAAATTGCTTCTAAACTAGCCGACACCATTGTACTCACTAATGACAACCCTAGAAAAGAAGACCCGCAAGCCATTATTAACGACATTCTAAGTGGCATTGATGACAGTTTTGAGCTGGACATTACTTTGGACAGACAGCTCGCCATTGAAACTGCGATTACCACACTCAATGAAGGCGAATGTTTGCTCATTGCTGGAAAAGGGCATGAGTCCACCCAAGAGTTTAAAAACAAAACCACTGCATTTAATGACGTGGAAATTGCACAAAATGCTGCAAACTAAGCTCAAAGAAATTGCCAAAATCTTCAACTCTCAAGCCTTGCTTGGGAGTGACATTATTATTAATGGCGTGTTCACCGATACGCGCAAAAAAATGCAAGGAGGATTATTTGTTGCATTGATGGGTGAAAATTTTGATGCCCATGATTACATTGATCATGCTGAAAAAATGGGTGCGGTGGCAATCATCGCCAGTAAACAAGTAAAAACAAATTTACCCGTTATTAAAGTGGACGACACAGAAACTGCGCTCAGCACAATTGCCACGTGGCATTTGAACAACATCAAACCAACGGTTGTGGCGATTACTGGCAGCAACGGTAAAACCACCACTAAAAATATGTTGGCTAATATTCTCAATCTAAAAGCACCAACGCTTAAAACTCAAGGCAATCTGAACAATCATCTAGGTGTGCCCATGACTTTGTTAATGTTAGAACCAAAACACCAATTTGCCGTGATTGAAATGGGCGCTAATCATCTGGGTGAAATCAAACATTTACGTGACATTACCCATCCTCATATTGCTGTAGTCACCAACACCTTGGATGCGCACATTGGTGAATTTGGTGGTTTTAACAATCTAGTAAAAGCCAAAGGTGAAATTTATCATACTAACAGCCAAAACATTGTTAATACTAACACCACGTTTACGGGTGATATTAGCTTTGGTAAAGACGGTGATGTATTCGCCAGCAACATCAATAGCCATCAATTTGACTTAAACATTAAAAATGAAAAAATAGCCGTTAGCTTACAACTACTTGGCCAGCACAATATTGAAAATTCTTTGGCTGCCAGTGCTTGCGCCTATGCATTGGACATTGATATTAATACCATTAAGAAAGGCCTAGAAAAAACTCAAGCAGAAAAAGGGAGACTGACCATTATCCATCGCCAAGGTCTCACTATTATTGACGACACGTACAACGCTAGCCCTCAATCAATGCGAGCGGCGATCGATGCATTACTCAGTTTTGATGGTGAAAAAATTGCCGTACTCGGCAGCATGGCAGAATTAGGCAATGACAGCAAAACATTCCACCAACAAATTGGAAAACTTGCCAAGGTCTCTCTCGATACTTTTTACACCTATGGCGAATTAGCAAAAGACTATGGTGGCATTCATTTTGAAGATTTGCATAAATTATCCATGCACATTCTTACCAAGTATTCAAATGCAACCGTACTGGTAAAAGGCTCTAGAATGGTTAAACTTGATCATCTGGTGCAACTCTTACAAAAATAAGCGCCATCACGCTTGACCTTTGAGTTAAATGTGGCGATAATTACGCGCTTTATACATTCTTACTGATTGTATAAATAAATACGCGCTCGTAGCTCAATTGGATAGAGTACTCGGCTACGAACCGAGCGGTTGCAGGTTCGACTCCTGCCGAGCGCGCCACTTCTATCAGCCAATCTGATAGAATAATCTCACTATGATGACACTACCCAACATTCTCACCCTTTCAAGAATTGCACTGATTCCAGTTTTTGTCGCTTTGTATTACATGCAGCCCACTTACTCAGAAGCCCCTATTTTTACATGGATCAACTTTTTTCTAACGGGCACTTATGCCGCCATTAGCACCACCGATTACTTGGATGGTTATTTAGCCAGAAAGCTCAACATGACATCACAGCTCGGTGCTTTTTTAGATCCTGTGGCAGACAAATTAATGGTCTCAACTGCGCTGATTTTATTGGTTGATTTTTACCCAACCGATACGCATTGGTACATCACTGTTTGCGCCTTGGTGATTATCTCTCGTGAGATTTTAGTCTCAGCTCTTAGAGAATGGATGGGCACCATTGGTCAACGATCAACGGTTAATGTTTCATTTATTGGCAAGGTAAAAACCTTTGTTCAGATTTTTGCAATTTTGTTCTTGCTTTACCAACAGCCGTTCTTTGGCCTTCCAAGCTTTGAAATTGGTGTAACTTTATTATTAGCCGCAACCTTACTAACCCTGTATTCAGGGTTTATTTATTTAAAAGAAGGTGTAAAAACATTTGACTCTTAGCGAAAAAACACTATAATCTACCACGATTATCTATCATCTAATTTGCGGGAATAGCTCAGCTGGTAGAGCATCACGTTGCCAACGTGAATGTCGCGAGTTCGAATCTCGTTTCCCGCTCCAAATTCAAAAGCCTGTCTTCACAGGCTTTTTTATTACCGCTTAGCATAGACTTTGGCCGGATAGCAAAGCGGTTATGCAGTGGATTGCAAATCCATCTAGACCAGTTCGACTCTGGTTCCGGCCTCCATATACAAAAAAGCCCGATTTTTATCGGGCTTTTTTTATTAATTATTAGGTTTTGTCCTTATTGGTCAAAGAGATAACTTTCTCAAGTATATCTGGATGATCAAATTCACGACCACCAACCGCTCTATAAATAATATAACCTTCTGGATTAACAACATAAGTAGTGGGCAATCCAAATACTTTCCATTTGTCCATTACACTAGAATCCGTATCAAACAAAATAGTAAAATTAGGAGATGGCT
>GG729974.1 GCA_000205985.2 uncultured Candidatus Thioglobus sp.
ATTTCTCGGGGGGGTGAATGTTTGCTCACAGATGATATTAATGACGCAAGACGCTATGCTAAAGAGCTAGAAGAATTTAATCAAAAACGCAAACAAGAGCAAACTCGCATTCAAGATGAGGCACAAGCTATTGTTGATGCACAAGATGTAACTGAAGGTAAGTTTGCCTTAAGCTTGTTTGACCCATCTTGGCACGAGGGCATTGTGGGTATCGTTGCTGGAAAACTTAAAGAAGATTATCATTGCCCTGTTGCTGTATTTGCAAAATCAGGTGATTTTTTAAAAGGCTCTATTCGTTCTATCCCTAGCGTGCATATTAAAGATTTACTCGATTTGGTGGATCGCCATAATCCGGGCCTGATTTTAAAATTTGGCGGCCATGCAATGGCAGCGGGGCTGAGTATTAAAGCAGAAGATTTTTACAGCTTTAAAAGAGTGTTTCATGACGCGATTAAAGCACACCTAAATGGTGAAATGCCAAAAATGGAATTACTCACTGACGGCAAACTTGAAGCCTTTGATATTTCACTTAATAATGCTGAGATTATTAAAGAAGCAGGACCCTGGGGGCAGGGGTTTGAAGAGCCAATTTTTTATGGAGAGTTTGAAATAGTTGAGCAAAAAGTAGTCGGTGAAAAACACTTAAAATGTCGCCTTAAATTAGTTGGCAATAATCAAGTGCACGATGCCATTGCTTTTTTCCAAGATCCGCTTGATACTAAGAAAGCTACAGTTGTTTATAAATTATCCCTTAACATTTGGCGCGGTAATATTTCGTTACAACTCATGGTTGAGCAAATAACTTCTTTGACACAAAATCATTAAATATATGTTATAATATATTACAAACAATATAACTAACAACATATAAAGAAAATTATGGATATTATTAGCAATAGCGAATTACAAAAAAATATTGGCAAGATATCTAAAGATATTGAGCACGACTACTTTACCATTACTAATCGAGGTATGCCAAAAATGGTGTTATTACCCTATTTTGCAAAAGGCAGTGATTTGGTAGATGATTACATGGAAAGCTATGAAATTTTTCTTAATCAAGAAAGGTTACAAAAAGAAATGCAAGATTCTTTAGATAGTGGTTTATCTGATCTTAAGATCTAGCAATGCACTTTGTATTTACCAATAAAGCTAACAAACAATATAGCAAGCTAGATAGTCAAACCCAAATAAGAATAAAAGACAAATTGTTACTGCTTAAGCAAGATGGATCCTTGCTTAAGAAAAACTTAAAATCAGTTGTTAATTTATTGCCCGCTACTCATCGCATTAGAGTTGGGTCTTACCGATTACTGCTCAGTGAGGATAATAATGGGTTTATCATTCTAAAAGTCGCACACAGATCTCAAGTGTATCAATAGTAAAAATTTAGCAAATTTTACAAATCGCACTAGCAGTGCGTTTTTTTGTAAAAAAAACGACATACACCCGGTGAACGAGCACAAGGGCAAGGTCTATGTCGAAATTATTATCCAAATACCCATGAAATTGTCTTGTTTTAGGGTTTTAAGTGTTGCTTTAGGTGCTTAGGTGTTTAGGTGGCTGCCGGAGGAAGGCAAGGCCTGCTCAGATGCTGGGTTTTTAGATAAAGGTAAAATTTCGGAAATTTTGTAAATGACGAAAAAATATCATAAAACCTTGATGTAAATCAGGGAATAAGCGCCTTATGGTAAAATGCAGAGCATTTATTTAGTCACAGCATTCAATTTAGTGAAATTTATTCGTCATACAATTCGTTCTTTAATTAAATTCAGCTTACTGCTTTTGTTCATAGGGGGGGTAGTTCTGCGTGGTCAGGTACTAATTACTCATTAGATTTTAATGGCAATAGCGAAAGAATGGTGACCACAATAGATGCAGACCTACAGGCAATGCCATCTACAACTTGGTCTGCTTGGGTGAAGCCAAATGGCACTAGTGGCTGGCAAGTAATATTTGGTATGGAAGATGGCGGCTGGGATAGATTCTTGATATTAGAGAGTGGCAGCCTAAATGTATCAATGGGTCATACAAGTAATCGGTGGCAAACAGGGGCGACTCTTACAAATGATGTATGGCAGCACGTAGCGTCTATTTATGATAATGGTACTATGAAATTTTATCTTAATGGAACAGAGTATACAACTGGCACAGACGAAGGAAATCACTCTTCAACTGGAAAATTTACAATTGGTGGTAATCAAAACGGTGCTAGCAATTTATATGTGGGTCGTGTTGATGAGGTAGCTGTTTGGAATGAAGCATTAACTAAAGACGAAATTGTAGCTCTTTATAATTCTGGGTCGCCTTTATTGGCATCTTCCGATAGTGGTGATTATGCCTCTTCTGGAAACTTAGTGGGCTATTACACAATGAACTCCAATGATGGGTCAGGAACATCAGTTACTGATGACAGTGGAAATTCAGAAACCGCTACAATAACTGGTGGGTCAATCTGGTCAACAGATGTTGTTGCTATCACTGACACCACTGCTCCAACCCTGTCTTCATCAACCCCCGCTGATAATGCAGCAAGTGTTGCTGCAAATGCCAATATAGTTCTAAACTTCAGTGAAGCAGTTGATGTTGAATCAGGCAAGATTACTATTAAGAAAACTTCAGATAACTCTACAGTTGCTACAATAGCAGTTGGTGATGCGCAAGTTACTGGAACTGGAACGACAGCTATTACTATTAATCCAACCAATGACTTGTCTGGTGGCACTGAGTACTATGTGCTAATTGATGCAACAGCCTTCGATGATTCATCATCTAATTCTTATGCAGGTATTAGCTCAACAACCGCCCTGAGTTTTACAACAGCCGATACTACAAGTCCAACTATCTCCAGTACTACAGTAGCGGCAGACAACCCAACCATTGATGTTACCTTTAATGAAGCAGTGTTTAATGCCACAGGCGGTAGTGGTGCATTACAAGCGAGTGACTTTACTATATCCATCAGTGGTGGTACAAAGACTTTAAGTAGTGCTACACCATCAAGTATTAGCATTAGTGGCAATGTGTATACATTAGGATTGGATTTATCAGGCACAGCAAATGGCTCTGAAACCATTACTGTAGTGCCGTCATCATCCACTGCTATTTATGATGGTTCTGATAATGCTGCAAGCACATCACAATCAAACAATACGGTGTCATTAAACTCTGAAGACTCCAGCGCCCCAACCTTATCCTCATCTTCTCCAACAGACGGCGCAGGCAGTGTTGCTGTTACCAGTAATATCGTTCTAACCTTCAGCGAAACAGTTGATGTTGAGAGTGGCGATATTGTTTTATACAAAGCTGATGGCACAGTTGTAGAAACCTTTAGCCTGCCTTCGGCTAAAGTAACAGGCACAGGCTCAACTACCATCACCATTAATCCTACCGCTAACTTATCCAGCTCAACTGATTACTATTTACAAATTGCAGCCACTGCTTTTGATGACAGTGCAAGTAACAGCTACGCTGGTATTACTGACACCACTACACTAAACTTTACGACAGTAGGTTCAGACCCTACTACCAACAAGACGTCACCGCTTCAGTCAAAGCAATGAGCGCGTAGCCCTAGACGCAGTAGCAATGAACTTCAACGCTGTTGAACATCGTGTTAGCTGGCTTAGTGCTAACGTAGGTAGCAATAACTTCTCTCATCAAGGTGTGAGATTTACTTCCGCTAACCCTACAGTTAATAAGCTATGGACACTGCTTACGTTAAACCAGTAGTAGACCTTAAGTATGAGTTGCAGCTCATACGTAATACATAAGACGTGAGCACCAGAAGCCACTGCATTGACTCGATGGACTCTAAAGAGGGTTATC
>GG729973.1 GCA_000205985.2 uncultured Candidatus Thioglobus sp.
AGATGTGCCAATCATTGTTGCTATTAATAAGATCGACAGAGAAGGCGCTGACATCGACAAAATTAAGCAAGTGCTTTCAACACACGATGTCATATCAGAGGATTGGGGTGGTGATGTGATGATGGTGGGCGTGTCCGCACACACTGGTGAAGGTATTGATGCTTTATTGGAAGCAATTATATTAACTGCTGAAGTGTTGGAATTCTCAGCGGTGGCCAAAGGCCCAGCACACGGTACAGTACTAGAAGCGCGCCTTGAAAAAGGCCGTGGCAAGGTAACAACCATCTTAGTGCAATCAGGCACTCTGAAAAAAGGTGATATCATGATTGCTGGCTTGGAATATGGCAAGGTTAAGCAAATTGTTAACGACCAAGGAAAAGTATTAAAAGAAGCAGGACCATCGATGCCAGTAGAGGTACTAGGTCTTTCAGGCATACCAGATTCAGGTGATGAAGTATTAGTTGTTGAGAGTGAGCGTAAAGCGCGTGAAGTAGCTAGCTTTAGAAAAACACGTGATCGTGAAGCTGAATTACAAAAACAACAAGCATCGAAGATGGAAAACTTCTTACAGAAAATGGAAGAGGGCGATGTTTCTACGGTTAACGTATTGTTGAAATCAGATGTGAGGGGATCTGCTCAAGCATTGGTCGAAGCCTTAGAAGAATTATCCACCGATGAAGTGCGCGTTAAAGTGGTTTCAAGTGGTGTGGGCGGTATTAACAATACAGACATTACTCTGGCAGCAACTTCAGAAGCCTTGGTGCTTGGCTTTAATGTGCGTGCCGATGCTCTTGCTCTTAAGACGGCTGATAATGAAGGCGTACGTATTGAATACTACTCCATTATCTATAACTTAATTGATGATGTGAAAGCCATCATGAGTGGCTTATTAAGTCCTGCATTGAGTGAAAACATCATCGGTATTGCTAATGTGAAAGATGTCTTTAAATCACAGAAGTTAGGCGACATTGCTGGTTGTATGGTTGAAGAAGGTGTGGTTAGAAAAGACAGTCCAATTCGAGTGTTACGTGACAGCGTGGTTATTTATGAAGGCGAACTAGAATCTCTAAGACGCTTTAAAGACGACGTGAAGGAAGTTAAGTCTGGTACTGAATGTGGTATTGGTGTAGCGGATTATAACGACGTTCAGCCGGGTGATCAGATTGAGGTGTTCGAGCGTATTGAAACTGCACGTACACTTTAAGGGAAAATGCAAGAACAACCCTCTTATAGAGTTGAAAGAATTAATGAGCTGATTCGTCGTGAATTGGTTACACTGCTAAAGAATGAAACTAAAGATCCAAGACTCCAGTCGGTAAATGTGACTGATGTTTTGGCCAGTCGTGATCTTAGTAGTGCCAAGGTATTTTATACTGTGGCAGAATCAGAACAAATAATTGTTGAGCCACTACTGATTAAAGCCAGTGGTTTTTTTCGTTCTCGTTTATCAAAAGTGTTAGATTTACGCCATACACCAGCCCTTAGATTCATCTTTGATCCCGCACCAAATACCGGTGCTAGAATTGAAGATTTATTGTCTAAACTGTAGACACTAGCCATGTCACGGCGCAATCCAAAAGGCAGAGACATTAGTGGCATTGTCTTACTTGATAAGGACACTGGTCTAAGTTCGAACGCCGCCCTACAAAAAGTTAAGCGATTATTCTTTGCTAAGAAAGCAGGCCATACTGGCGCGCTAGATCCGTTGGCCAGCGGTATACTGCCAATTTGCTTGGGGCAGGCAACCAAGGTTGCAGGTTTTTTGTTAGACGATGATAAGCGTTATTTTGTGCGCGGTAAATTGGGCGAGACCAGCGATACACTCGATTGCGAAGGCGAGATCATTCAAACACAGCCGTTTGAGCATTTGAGTGAGGCCGAGGTTATTGAGGCGACCATGAGCTTTAAGGGCGATATCTTGCAAGTGCCACCGATGTATTCAGCACTAAAAAAAGACGGTCAACCCTTATATAAACTCGCTAGACAAGGTATTGAGATTGAGCGCAAAGCACGTCCTGTTAGTATCCATGAAATTAATTTTATCAGTTATGAAAATGGCATTTTAACCTTGGACGTATCATGTTCAAAAGGCACTTACATTCGTTCATTAATACAAGATATTGGTGACAAACTTGGGTTGTGGTGCACATGTTGTTGAGCTTAGGCGTACCGGTTTTGCACACATCGATGTATCACAAACCATCAAGTTTTCAGATTTGGAAAATTTAGCGACTGATGATTATCAGAGATTGGATGAGATCATTCTTCCAAGTGATCAAATGTTGCCCAATATTTCAAGATATTACGTTGGACAATGAACAAGCCATCGACATTAAATACGGGCGCACCATTCAATGTAACAGGCAAGGCCTGGTAACATAAAGTTAAATTATTTGATCAGAATCAGAATTTTTTAGGCATTGGCGAATTATCCCACGATGGTGCCTGAGGGGGCCAAACGCTTATTTGTTTAATCTATAATTTGACGCATGAATCCTGGTAATGATAAGATAAAGGCCTTATTCGGTTATGGTCTTGACAACAACTTACTGCGTCACATCATGGGTGACAGCAGTTTGCGTGACAGTGTTTACAATCGTGAGCGTACGCTTAATTTGGTGGATGAGAACATTGACGATCTGCTCGAGGTTATTCTATTTTTACTGCTGTCTACCGGTGTTTATCGAATTGTTATCGGGCTTAATAATGGCGAGATTAAAACTTCGTCGGTGTTTGATCCGTTTAATGTCGAAGTGCATTTGGCTGAAGACTTGTTGGTGCCTGATTACGTGTTTAATCATTTTGGTATGATTGCACTGGATGAAAAAGAAGCATTGATTAAGCGTTATTACCATATGCTTGAGCATGATCATGTATTTGAATATTTGTCGGAAGAATGGCAAGAGGCATTTCATGCGCGTAATGAAGTTATGAAGCAACTCACGGATGAAGGTGAGTTGCGTTATATTATTGAGCACATTCCTGCACTGCGTAATTTGGAAGGTTATTACTTGCGTTCGGCAGTGATTAATTTATTTAACTCAACGATTTCAATGTCATTTAACTGTGATGGTACACAGATTATGTCGCATAAAAAATTTAGAGAATTTATCGAAGAATACGTATGAAGATATTAGTAATAGGAAGTGGCGGACGCGAGCACGCTTTGGCTTGGCAATGTGCAAAGTTTGATAGTGTTAAAGAAGTATTTGTGGCACCGGGCAATGCTGGCACTCAGTTAGAAAACAAACTTACTAACATTGATATCGGCTCAGAGGATATTGGTGGGCTTATTAATTTCGCCAAAGATAATAATGTTGAACTCACTATCGTTGGCCCAGAAGCGCCCTTGGTACTTGGCGTGGTTGATCAATTTCAAGCTGAGGGTTTGGCTATTTTTGGCCCAACGGGGCGCGCTTCACAACTCGAAGGCTCTAAAGCTTTTTGTAAAGATTTTCTTGATCGAAACAACATTCCAACTGCCTATTACGATGTCTTTACCGAAGTAGCACCGGCCGTAAAATACGTGCAAGAAAAAGGAACACCGATTGTGATTAAAGCCGATGGATTGGCTGCAGGCAAGGGTGTGATTATTGCCAATACTGAGGCTGAGGCAGTTGATGCTATTAATGATATGCTTGAAGGAAATCGTTTTGGTGAGGCAGGATCGCGCGTGGTGGTTGAGGAATTTTTGGTCGGTGAAGAAGCGAGCTTTATTGTCATGGTAGATGGCAAAAACATCCTGCCAATGGCAACTTCTCAAGACCATAAAGCCCGTGATAACGGAGACAAAGGCCCAAACACGGGCGGTATGGGTGCGTATTCCCCAGCACCGATTGTAACTGATGAGATTTTTCAATTAGTCATGGACACAGTGATTCGTCCAACCGTTGATGGTATGGCAAGTGAAGGCAATGCTTACACGGGTTTTCTTTACGCAGGGTTGATGATCGATGAGAGTGGAAACTCCAAAGTATTGGAATACAACTGCCGATTTGGCGACCCTGAAACCCAGCCAATTATGATGCGTCTAAAGTCTAACTTAGCAGATTTATGTTTATTGTCTACGCAAGGTAGGCTTGATGAAGCAAGTATCGAATGGGATGAGCGTTCTGCTATGGGCGTGGTGCTTGCGGCAAATGGCTACCCTGATACTTATGCTTCAGGTGAAGCGATTGGTTTACCGGCAGACAGTAACGATGCCAAGGTTTTCCATGCCGGTACAAAGATGAATAACGACACTGTTGTGAGTAGCGGTGGCCGAGTGCTTTGTGCAACGGCGCTTGGGGCAAGCACAAAAGAGGCACAAACCAATGCCTATGCTCTACTCAAAAAGATTGATTGGCCGAGTGCATACTACCGTACCGACATCGGATTTAAAGCGATTAAGTGATCACGGTCGGGGTTGACGAGGCAGGTCGAGGACCTTTAGTGGGCTCGGTGATTGCCGGTGCGGTAATTTTGCCCAATGATTTTAATTTGCCAGAGCTAACCGATTCTAAAAAACTCAGCGAGAAAAAACGCGAAATTCTGTACACCCTAATCACACAACAATGTCAGTGGGCGGTGGGAGAGGCCAATACTCAGGAAGTTGATGAGATTAATATTCTACAAGCAACCATGTTGGCAATGCGTCGTGCTGTCGAAAATTTAAACTCCCAATACGATCAAGTTTTGGTTGACGGTAACCGCTGTCCTAAATTAAAAAATTGCACAGCAATCATAAAAGGAGATCTTACTGAGCCTGTGATATCAGCTGCATCAATTATTGCTAAAGTAACGCGTGATCGGCAAATGATTTTATTGGATGCACAGTATCCAGAATACGGCTTTGCACAACACAAAGGTTATGGCACCAGGGTGCACTTACAAGCATTGGAAAAATTTGGTGCCATCAAGGGGCAGCACCGTTATTCATTTGCTCCGGTTAGAAAGTTGTACCAGTAGTACCATCAAGCTCTTTGATTTGACGCTTGAGTTCTGCCTTTTTGTCAGCAATTTCAGCTTGTTGTTTTTTGCGCTCAATTTCTTTTTGCGCCGCTATCTCTTTTTGTCGATCTTGCTCAATTTCAGCAGCAGGCCTAGTTTTTAAATAATCAAACAACTTAACCACTTTACGAGCACCTTTTGCCTTAGAAGCGATTTTTGCAGCTTTATCGGCTTCGCGTTTAGTCACAGCGCCCATCAGATAAATAGTTTGAGCTTCAGTCATGACCCTAACGTGTATTGGATGAAAGACTTCCTGATCGTGGAATAATGCTTCAACTTGAAGGGTGATGGCGGAATCTTTTGCACGACTGAGTAAACCACTGTTGGGCCCAACTTTGATCTCGTTAAAAACTTGCTTAATTTGCGGTGCTTGAAGTTGTGCTTGTTTACTGATATAGGTGCGCATCTCATTAGTAGACGCTTCGCCGGCAATGAGCACCATTTTGTCGTAAATTAAAAAGTTAAGGTGCGCATCTTCAGTTTTTGCATCGTCCATTGACCAAGCGACAAGCTTGAAGTACAAGGTCTTGTCATCCAAAATGGTTCCAGCACTGCGACGATCATTACTGACTGAGACAACTGAGTTGACGGTCGATGCGCCTTGAATGACCGGCAAGCAGCCCGTTAACAATAAAGAGTTGGCCATTAAGAGCGTGGAAAGAATGATTTTTTTCATGATTTATTACGCCCCGAAAGCGTCTTTTATCCAATTGATTTTAGGATATTTTAAATCAGATTCAACACCAACAACATCAAACCGACAGATAAATTCTTGATATTTAGAATGTTGTTGCAAGTAATACTGTGCGGTGCGAACAAGTTTGGCTTGTTTGTTTTGGTCAACCGTATCAGCGGCTGATCCAAAATACGTATTCTGTCGATAACGAACTTCAACAAAAACTAACGTTTGCTCAGATTTATCAAGCATAATAATGTCTATTTCACCCATTTTGGTTAAATAGTTTTGTTCGATTAGTTCTAAGCCATGCGTAGATAAATATTCCAGCGCAATGTCTTCTGCTTGATTACCAACTTTTCTTTTGAAACTAAACATTAATTATGTCATTGTATATTGTTGCAACACCAATTGGAAATTTAGATGATATTACCTTTAGGGCGATTGAAACACTAAAAACCGTTGATGTGATTTTGGCGGAAGACACCCGTCATTCTAAAAGATTACTAAGCCATTACGACATCGCCACACCGATGCGTGCATTCCATGAGCATAACGAAACGCAAAAATCAGCTGAAGTGATTGATGAATTGCTTGGTGGTAAAAACATAGCACTGATTAGCGATGCCGGCACACCTCTGATTAGCGATCCAGGATATGTGTTGGTGAGTGAGGCAAAAAAAACAGGTATTAACGTGGTTCCAATTCCTGGGCCAAGTGCGATGATCAGCGCCATGAGTGTATCCGGTGTTGCCAGTGATCGATTTGGATTTTTTGGTTTTTTACCCAGTAAACAATCAGCGCGACTTAAAGCTATTCAAGCCATTGCTCACATTGACCAAACGGCTATTTTTTACGAATCACCCAAGCGTATTTTAGCTTGTGCGCAAGACTTGCAATCTGTCCTAGGTGATGAGCGCATTGTGTGTTTTGCTAAAGAACTAACCAAATCTTTTGAAACTATTAAAACTAATGCCTTGCCAGTATTGATTGATTACTTGCAAGCGGACGACGCACACCAAAAAGGTGAGTTTGTAATTTTGATTTCAGCCATTGATAAAAACAATAAAGTCTTAGGTGAAGAACAGCTGGATAAAATATTGCCAATTTTACTCACAGAGATGGGAGCCTCAAAAGCCGCAAAATTAGCCGCAAAAATAACCGGCATTGATAAGAAATACTGCTATCAAAGGACGATTGAACTATGAGTTTTTATACTAAACATATTTTCTTTTGTAACAATGTTCGCAAGGACGGCAAAGCTTGTTGCTCGCAACTTGGCGCTAAGCAAATGTATCGTCATGCTAAAGATAAATGCCGTGACGAGGGAATGCTAGGCGAAGGCAAAATTGGTATTAGCGAGTCGCGCTGTTTAGGCCGATGTGAGCATGGCCCAGTAGCTGTGGTGTATCCTGATAATGTTTGGTATCAGTACATCGATGAAGACGATGTTGATGAAATCATTGCCGAACATTTAATCGGCGGTAACGCAGTTAAACGATTACAAATTAAGTAGTTTTTGCGCTAAATCTTGCGCTTTTTGCTCCATTTCAAAAATTTGGGAATTATTTTCAAGTATATCGGTGGGCAATTTTTTACTCAAAGCTAAGCGCTGCTTTCGACTTGCTTGTGCTGAAATCATGGTTTTGGCAAGTTTTTCATCGATATTTTCACGTTTTAACAGTCTTTTTAGCTGATTTTTGTTCATCGCAATCCACCACATTCGCTC
>GG729972.1 GCA_000205985.2 uncultured Candidatus Thioglobus sp.
ATCGGCAAAATAATCAGTAAAAACAATGCCGAAGTGTTTTTCAACCTTGGAAAAATCAAGCTCAAAATGGCAAATTAAATCCATAATCACAGCGCGTCTAATTTTGTCATCTTCATTGATAATTTGACCTTTAACAATCGGTAACTCTCCGGCATCAATTCGTTGATAATAGGCTTCTAAGTTCTTCTCGTTTTGAGAAAAGCTGTCGCCCACTTGCCCAATAGCACTCAAACCCAAACCCACAATGTCACACTGAGCATGGGTAGAATAGCCCTGAAAATTTCGATACAATTGCCCTTCGTTTTGCGCAATGGCGAGTGGATCTTGTGGCAATGCAAAATGATCCATGCCAATGTAAACATAACCCTCAGACAACAAAAAATCCATCGAATATTTAAAAATAGCTAGCTTTTCATCCGCTGATGGCAGCTCATCAACGTTAATACGCCTTTGTGGTTTGAATAACTCTGGCAAATGCGCATAATTAAACAACGAAATACGATCAGGGCGTAACTGTGCCACTTGGTTGAGTGTGGTTTCAAAAGTTTGGACTGACTGCTTGGGTAGACCGTAAATCAAATCAATGCTGATTGATTCAAATCCATTTGCCCTGGCGAACTCAATCACTGACTTGGTTTGTTCAAAACTTTGAATTCGATTAACCGCTTTTTGCACTTGTGAATTAAAGTCCTGCACACCCAAACTAATGCGATTAAACCTAGCTTTTGCCAGTGCTTTGATAGTATTCTCATCAACACCACGTGGATCAATTTCAATTGAATACTCACCTTCCTGTGCAAAATTAAACGCACTTTGTAGTTTTTCACTCAATGCAAGTATTTGATCGTTTGATAAAAAAGTTGGCGTACCGCCACCAAAATGCATTTGTTCCACCACCCTTGTGCTATCAAACAATTTAGCCTGCCTATCAATTTCTTTAAACAATCGCTGTAAATAAGGCTCGGCTTTTCCCTTGTCTTTGGTTACTACTTTATTGCAACCACAATAAAAACACACCGTGTCACAAAAAGGAATATGGCAATACAATGAAATTGGGTTTTTACGCTCATTACTTAAAGATGCTTGTTTCTGGTAATCTTCAATTGAAAATTGAGAAAAATTATTTGCCGTCGGATAAGAAGTGTATCTCGGGCCCGACTGGTCATACTTTTTAATCAGCGCTGTATCAAATAGATTCATACTCATATCATTGTAATTAAAAAAAGGCCCTTACACCGTAAAGACCTTAAATAATAGGGTGGGGTTGGCGGCAACCAACCCCGGGGGAGAGAGGTTCTAATTATAACAAAAACAAAAATAACAATAATTGATCCAGATCAAGAAAAGAAAAATAAAAACAACCAAATTTAACAAAGTGTTAAAATCAGCGCTATGATTACAATTAAAGAACATTTCAACAAGTATCATCGTTTCTTATCAAAACTACCTCTGTTTAAAGGAATTTTGGAAGATGATTTAACCAATTTCTTTCGCTCAATGCAGGTTAAACAGTTTCACAAAGGAGAAATGGTTACCTTTAATATGGATGAACACTCCAAGCTTTATATTGTGTATGAAGGTTTGTTTAAACTCACTAAAATTGATGAAAAAGGTGATGAGATCGTTCTGAGTATTTTGGATCAAGGCGGTGTCGTTTCTCCCATGCATTTTTCACCTTATTACGACGTGTGTGCTGAATTTATTAAAAACACCACTATGTTTTATTTTACTGAAAAAGCCGTTAATGACTTCAGCACAAAAAACCATCAATTTTCAATCAATACTATTAAGTTTTTAGCAGACAGCGTTCAAACTCTGATGATTTCTGCAGAGGTATTGCAACTCAAAACCGCCAAAGAAAAGGTTGGCTGGTATTTAGTTCATGCCAAAATTAACAACACCTTTAAACTACCTTACTCTAAGTCTTTGATCGCTTCTTATTTAGGCATGAAGCCAGAATCATTTTCAAGAGCGCTCACCGAACTTAAAAAAGACGGCGTTACCCTTGAAAACAAAAAAATTGTATTAGAAAATGGTGATGAACTATGTAAATATTGCGACAAGGTCTCTGGCTCAAACTGTGCCTTTTTCCAAACAGAACTATGCATTCACGACTAATTGAATCAATACACCTCTAAAGTTTTCTCTCTGCTAGTTGCCTTCTCTTTCAAGTCTGGCTTTTTCCTGTCTATAGATAAAGAACATTGGCAAAATAATAATAGTGTGTAAAAATATTGTCAACGTTAACGGGCCTTGATTCAATATCCCGAAAAAACTTGGTACCATATCTGTAAACGGCTCAATAAAAGTCATAATATCTCCTTAAGTTTTATGGTTTATTTTACTAATACTTAACAAATCAATAACAAGATAAACAAATCCAATTATTGTAACTACGCCCATTGCAAGCCTCCATCCCATTCCTTGCACAAACCATTGTGCTTGTTGAGAAATAAAGAATGCATCCCACGTTGCGCCCATTTGCGCTCTTTCTACTAACACCTGACCATAACCTGCTATGGTAAGCGCTATTGTCATGCCCATTACGCCTAGAGAGATAAATGTAATCGCCATTTTTGAATTAAAGGTTGATCTCATTCTCTCAATACCATTTTTGCTTTGTACATTTAAATAAAACATACCGATTAAAATGGTTGCATAGGCACCAAAAAATGCTAAATGTCCGTGTGCATTGGTAAATTGGGTGCCATGTGTATAGATATTCACTTGTGGCAAAGTATGAAAGAACCCCCAAATACCCGCACCTAAGAAGTTACCAAAAGCATTCATCACAAACCATGCAAATGCAGGTGAATTATTAATGGTTTTACTGCCTTTAATGCCAGATTGCTTACCCCAATCATAAATTACATGCACAAACATTGCTACCAGCGGTAGTGGCTCAAGTGCGGAAAATAGCGCACCAATCTCCCACCAATATTCTGGTGTTCCAATCCAAAAGTAATGATGACCAAGGCCCAAAATACCAGAACCAAAGAGCATGGCAACTTCAACCCACAACCACATTTCAACCACTTGTCTACTGGCACCTAAAATTCGAATCAATCCATAAGCGGCCAAACCACCAACGAACACTTCCCAAGTGGCCTCAACCCATAAATGAATAACCCACCACCACCAGAACTGGTCCACTGAAACATTATCAACAAAAAACATACCGGCAAGATAAATACCTGCCAATGCAAGAAGATCTGCCATTAGTACGGTAACAATACCTGTCCTTTTGCCTTTTATAGCAGTTGCATAAACGTTGTAAACAAAGATTAAGACCACAAGTACAATACCAATATCCGCCCATCTTGGCGCTTCTAAATACTCCCTACCCTCATTGATCAGCCAAATAGTCGATTCTTCAGCTGGACCTATTTGGATAAAAACATAAACTAGAACTACAATAGTTATTGCTACCGTTAGTACATAAAAACCAAGCTTTCCAAGACCAACGCCTATTGTCTCTATGCCGGTCTCATCCGGTAATAAAAAATACACCGATCCAATCATGGCATAGAGCATCCAAACCACAAGTGCATTGATGTGTACCGTTCTAGCAACGCTGAAATCAAAAATTTCAAACAAAAACTCTGGGTATAAAAACTGAATGGCGCCAACCAGGCCCATTAACAATTGTGCTCCAAATAAAATGGTGGCAACAGTGAAATACATTGTCGCCAAATCTTTAGACTGATAAGGGGTTGTTGCTATCATTTTGCGCTCCTTTCACGAAGAGTAGTGTCTTTTTTACCAAAGTTCCTAGGAAAGCCGTTGGTATCAATTGCACTCATGTGCTTTAAGAATGCCACAAGGCCTTTAGCCTCTGCAGCGGTAATATTAAGGTTAGGCATTCTTCGCGCATGAGTTGGGTATTTTGAAGGGTGTTGCAAGAACTCAGCCATTGCTTCTTCTCGTGTTTTCTTTTGTGTGATTGCCATCATCAACTTCCATTTTGGATCTAGCCAGGCCTTGGTTAAGTCTGGCGCATAATAAGCGCCATTTCCCAACAATGTGTGGCAATTCATGCAATTTTTAGCTTGTGATCCAAGCTTGCCCAAATGCAGAAGCTCAGCAGCCTCTTCTTCTGAATAATCGTCCCTACCAAAAAAAGTCTCTTTACCATTAATAGTTGGCACTTCATGGCCTCTTTTGTCGCTGTATTCATAACCAATTTTATAATTGATGACAGTTGCTGAAGGAACTCTCTTAGAAAAATACAAACCTTCAGCATCTTTTTGCATATCTACATCCGTACCTTGGGTAATTTGACCCATAGTATCAAAAGTTAACCAAATTAATAAAATGGCTGAAAAACCCGTTACCCATGCTGCTGAACGCATCCAAAAATGGTTATCTGTCCAGACTGAAACTGTTTTATTAGACACTTTTCCTCCCTTTATTTAATTGAACGCTCGTATCTTTTTTCAGATTGAACATTTAAGTGATAATACAAATGTGGCACAACTAAATAACCAAACATTGCTAAAATTAGTACTTTGGTTGTAAATGGATCGTTACTTAATAGGCTTGAAAGCGAATACATAGAATAAGTTTGTGCGACCCAAAATAAATAAGCTGCTGGCATATAAACAGACTTAATGACCTCCATTTTAACTAGAGCATAAACTGCTACATAAAAAAGCCCAAACAAAAGTACAAAGGAAGAAGATAGAAAGATTGGTAAAAAATCATCCAATGCAATTTCAGGTCTAATAATCATCGATGGATCCACCGCTTTCTTCTCTAACTTAAAATCAATTAATATCTATTTTAAGTGGTTGTTATTTTCTATAACTTGACCCAGGTCAAAAAATAGAAAAATAATTTAAAAAACATTAATCAACA
>GG729971.1 GCA_000205985.2 uncultured Candidatus Thioglobus sp.
TGGATCAATTTAAATCAATCGGGGTAAAAGTCATTCCCTTTGGTTCAAGACATCGGCGCTGTGATTATGCCAAAGAAAATTTAATGACGATCGGCTGGAGGTTATTCACAGCGCTTTGTCAACATGACAGAATTATTAAATAAACGTGGGTTGATTGGCAAGATTGATGGAATTTTGATGGATCTGGGTGTTTCATCACCACAGCTGGATAATGCTCAACGAGGTTTTAGCTTTAACCATGATGGCCCTTTGGATATGCGCATGGATCAAACTCAAGGCATGAGTGCAGCGCAGTGGCTAACAAGCGCCAATGAAACAGAAATTGCCGATGTGCTGTATCAATACGGCGAAGAAAGAAAAAGCAGAAGAATTGCCAGTGCCATTAAACGATATCAACAAGATAAAAGCATTGATACAACTCTGCAACTGGCCAATATTATTGCTTCGGTCATTAAAACGCAAAAAAATAAACACCCTGCTACTCGATCATTCCAAGCAATACGGATTTTTATTAATCAAGAACTCAAACAACTTTCCGAAACCTTGGATCAAATTATCGAACTATTAGCTTGCGGTGGTAGACTTGTTGTGATTAGTTTTCATTCAATTGAAGATCGAATCGTTAAGCAATTCATTCAAAAACACTCCAGACAAAAACAAGCACCCAAAGGGTTGCCTGTAATGGACAGTGAGTTTAAAAAGACTGCTCTAAAAGATTTAGGTAAAAAATTTGCCAGTAAAGAAGAATTACAAACCAATAAACGCTCAAGGAGTGCAATATTAAGAACGGCGCAACGCACTGAACTGGAGATGGAAAAATGCTGAGCCACTTATCCATTAAGACAAAAATTAACGCGATGCTTGGTATTTCTATCGTTGTTTTGTCAATGTACACCATTGTTTGGAATTTTGACATGCGCACACTTTATCTCAAACAAGACAGAGTTGAAGTTGAATACAACAAAACAATGGCTTTAAATAAACAATTACTCACCGAACATTCAAAAAAAATCAGCGGTGAAGCCATTAAGAACAAAGCCATTAACACTTTGAAAATGATGCCCCCAAGATCAATTGAGCAAATTTTATTATGAGCATAAAACGATTATTAAGAACATTCAAAGTACAAAACTATTGGCAAAGACAAGGTTTGATTAAGTACATTTTTGTGTTTTTATTTTTGGGCTTTGCTTTTAGAATAGTCAGTGTCAATCAGTTAGATGCTGGTAAAGTCTCTTTGCAAGAAAAAGGCGTTAAACAGACCATTAATAAACTAACCGAAACCGCTCGCCGTGGAGATATTTTGGATAGGAATGGTGAAGTACTGGCCAGCAGTCTAATCTTAAAAAAAGTCAATTTAGACCCAACCAAGGTTCAGCTTGAGTACATTCCAAAATTAGCAACTGCGCTGAACATGTCAAATAAAAAATTGAGTAAGATTTTGGCAAAGAAAAGAAAAATTGGCTCTCGCTACCTGATCATTAAAAAAAATCTAATGTTGACCGATCCCATCATCAGTAACATTGTAAAACTTCAAAAAGAAAAAATAAAAGACAGAACAAAAGTTTGTAGAATTAAAAAGAAAAAAGATAAGGTTGAGTTATTAGATCGAGCTTTGTCTTTTTTAAAAGTCAAAGAAATAAAAATCACTTACAGTAATATTAAGTCTTGCCAAAAAGAGAAAATTGATGGCTTGGTATTGCAAGAAGACACTTATCGATCTTACCCAAAAGGAGCTTCACTAGCACCACTGCTTGGTCGCACCCATCGGGATTCAGGCATTGAAACTGAATTTAATCATGTTCTTGCTGGTCAAGATGGAAAAAAACAACTCAAATACAATCAAAATTCCCGAGGATCTTATTTTATCCCTGAGATTATCAGTACTTTAAAACACGGTCAGGACATCAAGCTAACCATTGATTCCAAGATTCAATATCACGCTTACACAGCATTGGAAAAATCCGTCAAAAAACACGCAGCCGATTCAGGTTCAGCTATTATTTTGGCAGCCAATGGTGAAGTACTGGCAATGGCAAATTATCCCGCAGACGACCCAAATGACCGAAGTGTTTACAACGCCGAAAACTACCGCAACCGAGTTCTATCCGACAAGGTAGAGCCAGGCTCGACTATGAAACCTTTCACCATGGTTTTAGCGCTCGATCAAAACAAAATCACAGCGACAGCAGATGAGCTTATTGACGTAAGTAAATCAATTGGGCACATTAAATCTGATACTAAAGCGCGAAGACATGGCAATGCGATTACGATTAAAAAAATCTTAGAAAAATCACACAACTTGGGTACTGTCAATGTCTCCGAAAGACTTGATAAGGAAGACATGTACAGCACTTGGAGCAAGCTTGGATTTGGTCGTCCACTAGGGTTGATTCCCGGCATTGAAACATCAGGATCGCTCAGACACTTTGACTCATGGGGGCTGGCGGACAAACGTACTCTTTCATTCGGTCATGGTCCAATGGAGACCAACTTAGCACAGCTGGCTAGAGCTTATTTGGTGTTTGCCAACAAAGGATCAATCCCGCCATTAAAACTCCTCAAAGAGGCAAATACGATTGAAGACACGGTTCAGGTGTTTAACCCAAAATCTGTCGATAAAATTGCTCAATTATTAGATTCAGTTGCCTCAAACAAAGGCTCGGGTTATCGCGCACAAATCAAAGGTTATCACGTTGCAGGAAAAACCGGAACGGCTGAAATGGTGGTTAACGGAGCGTACAGCAAGAAAGGTGCAAAACGCACATTCTTCACTGGTTTTGTACCTGTTCAAAATCCTCAATACATTATGGCTATCCGCCTTGATTACCCTAAAAAATGCTACACTTCTTGGAATCCAAACATAAGAAATAAATGTGAGGGATCGAACTCAGCAGCAATGGTATTTAAAGAAGCCATGAGTAATATTCTGACTAACGACAAATCCATTAAATTTATAGCAAGTAAGTAAAAACTATTTTTTCTTAAGCTTGCCTTTTTGAATACTTTCCATGAGTTTTTTTCGCTCTTCAATGGTGTTTGCAGTGGCAATGGAAGCCTTATTTTGAGTGTTTTTTTGTTGTTGTTCAGAAACATCCAAAGCGGCTAAAAACTCGTCTTTTGCTTGCATTTCACTCAAATGAGGCTCCATAATACAAAGTTGCCCCAGACGATTGTAGGTTGTGGTTTTATTTTTGAAAGGTTTAAGTAACTCTTCTTGAAAATTGTTTTCTTGTTCAATCATTTGAGAGGAACGAGTCAATTCTAGCAAAACTGCAAATTTTTTATCCATTTTTTTAAGATCTCTAATCCTAACTTCTACCGTGCCATCAGACAAAGAAGGGTAATTAAGCAGTAAAGTAATCATCTTAGACATCAACCCCTTTGCATTGTTGTTTTTCACCACAATGGGTTTTGAGAGTGAGAAATCCGGGAAATCTGGAAAATCTGGAACAGGCATCTCCTCACCCACTATTGGAGCGGGGGTCGATGGTTTTAAAGGGGGTAATTTTTGCTGGGAAAGCACTCTTTTCACCTGCTCAACGCTTTGACCTACCTCTTGCGCTACGCCTTCTATTAGCTGTTGTTGATAGGTATCATATTCCACTTGCTGAATCAAAATTGATACTTTTTCTAAAAATAAAGTTTTGCCCTCAATGGTGTCAAAATCAACTTCCACTTTAATATGATCAAACAAAAATTTAGACAGCGGATGAGATTTTTCAATACGCGCTTCAAAGGCCTTTGATGATTCTTTTTTTACCAAAGTGTCCGGGTCTTCACCATCAGGCAAGAATAAAAACTTAACAATTAGGCCAGATTTAATAACGGGCAATGCTATTTGAAGCGCTTTCCATGCAGCAGCACGTCCTGCTCTGTCGCCATCAAAACAAAAAATAATGGTGTCGGTTGTACGTGATAACGTTTGTAAGTGCTCAGGCGTAGTAGCTGTGCCTAACGTGGCAACCGTACAAGTGATGCCACTTTGGTGCAACGCCACCACATCCATATAACCCTCAACCACCAATATGTAATCAATGGAACGCGAATGTTTACGAGCATGGTGTAACCCGTAAAGCTCTCTGGATTTATGAAAAATAGGTGTCTCAGGTGAATTTAGGTATTTTGGCTTGTCTTCTTCTGACAAGACTCGACCACCAAAAGCAATGATGTCACCCTTAGCATTGTGAATTGGAAACATAAGACGATCACGAAAACGATCGTAATACTCTCCTTTTTTCTCCTTTTTAGCGACCAACAGGCCCATCTCTTCTAAATCCTTAACAACCTCCAGGTTATGTTTAAAGTGATCAAACAAACTGCTCCATCCAGGAGGTGCAAAACCCAAGTCAAAGCGTTTAGCAATTTCACCGGTAAGGCCTCGATTTTTAGCATAAGTTACCACTTTCTTTTTTGCTGGGGATTTTTTCAACTGAGATTGATAAAACTCACTCACCTCTTGCATCAAATCACGATAACGCTTCATTTTAGGATCCACTGGCCTAGCATTTTGATCGTACACCACACTAACGCCCGACTCACCAGCCACCACTTCTACCGCTTCTATAAAATTCAGATGATCAAACTTCATTACAAAATCAATGGCATTGCCATTTTCACCACAACCAAAACAATGATAGTACTGTTTGTCGGCAACGACGGTGAACGAAGGAGTCTTTTCATTATGAAAAGGACAGCACGCCTTGTAATCTTTGCCTGCTTTTTTAAGTGGTACGCGCCTATTAATTAGATCAACAATATCTACTTGATTGGATAAATCATTGATAAAATCGTTATTAATGAAAGGCATGTTGAAAGTAAAAAAAATAAAAACTAAAATCTTATTTTAATGACAAAAACAAATTTTTATCATCCTAAATTTATCCCAACATGGGTATTAATTTTTTTCATGCGGATAGGCGCTAAACTTCCTTTTTCCCTGCAAGTCATCCTGGGCAAAGGCATTGGTAAAATACTTTATCCACTAATGGGTCGTTTTAGAAAAATCGCCTACATTAATATCTCACGTTGTTTTCCAAACAAAAATCTTACTCAAGTTGAAAGCTTAGTCAGGCAAAATTTTGAATCCGTTGGTATTTCTATTTTTGAAACTGCTAACGCTTATTTTGCTAACAATGAAAAAATTAAGAAAATCATTAGCGTTAATAATGAACGTTACTTAATTAATGCATTAAATAAAGATCAAAGTGTCATCTTACTGGCTGCACACTTTATGCCTTTAATGTTAGGCTCTAGAGCGCTCTTACTTAAACACACAATTGCTAATATTTATCGTCCACAGGACAACCCTTTGTTCGATGAAGTGATGCGCAAAGGTTTTGTGGATAATGGCGCTGTCATGATCAAAACTCAAGACACGCGATCGATGATGAAAGCCATTAAAAATGGGCTGCCAATTTGGTACGCACCCGACCAAGACTTAGGTGAAAAAAATTCGGTATTTGCACCTTTTTTCAACATTCAAACTGCCACCGTTGCGGCCACTGCACGCTTGGCAAAAGCAAAAAATACAACAGTTATCCCCTATTTTTTTATCAGAACCAATACCGGCTATGAGATGAACTTCGAACCGCCTTTAAAAAATTACCCAAGTGATGATCCTATAAAAGATGCCACCAAAACTAATAAAATATTACAGGATCAAGTCTTAAAAGCACCTGAACAATACCTCTGGATTCACAAACGCTTTAAAACGCAACCCGAAGGTGAGGAGTATTTTTACAAAGATCTCTAAGTTCTGTGATTTTTTTTACTTTAAGTGCTAGAACGCAAAAGCAAATTAGCGTATAATCATCCCTTTTTTACTATTTTTGATTTAGCCTTATACTTACTATGCCAATCGATACACAAGCCATTATTAAAGACCACCAAAAAGATGCTAAAGACACGGGTTCAACTAACGTGCAAGTCGCTTTATTGACCGCTCGCATTAAACATTTAACCGAGCACTTTAAAACTCATAAAAAAGACCACCACTCAAGAAGAGGTCTGCTGCATTTAGTTTCTCAGCGAAAAAAATTACTTACGTATCTTAAAAATACTAATGTAAGCGCTTATTCTGATTTAATTAGTCGCCTAGGTTTAAGAAAATAATCTTCAAATTATTTTAAGAAAAGCCCCATTCGGGGCTTTTTTTGTTTCTAAAATACTGATTATGGAATTATCACCTACCTACCAAAAAATTGAAGATCTTACGCAGCGCTCGTCTGCGCTATCCGCACACCTTGATTTGGAAGAAAAGCAGGGTCGTTTAGAAGAGGTGTTGTTGGAAATGGAAAATCCAGACATTTGGTCAAACCCAGATGAAGCGCAAGCTCTAGGACAGGAAAAATCAAAACTAGAGTTAATTTGTCAAACCTTTGCACGGGCCAATTCGATATTGGAAGACGCCAAAGAACTGCTAGAAATGGCGCAATCTGAAAATGATAAAGACACAGTCAATAGTGTAATTGGGGATTTGAACACGGTTGAACTTTCAATCGAAAAACTAGAATTTGAACGCATGTTCAGTGGTGAACTGGATGCCAATTCAGCTTATTTGGACATTCAGTCTGGCTCGGGCGGAACCGAAGCACAAGATTGGGCAGAAATGATTTTAAGAATGTATCTACGCTGGGGAGAGAAGCATAAATTTAAAGTCAAATTAATGGAGGTTTCTGCGGGTGAAGTTGCAGGCATTAAATCAGCCACCATTCACTTTAATGGTGAGTATGCTTTCGGCTGGCTTCGTAGTGAAATCGGCATTCATCGTTTAGTGAGAAAATCACCTTTTAATGCGAATGGAAAACGCCACACTTCCTTCTCATCTGTATTTGTATCGCCTGAAATCGATGATAATATTGAAATTAACATCAATCCATCAGATTTACGTATTGACACTTACCGCGCAAGTGGTGCTGGCGGTCAGCACGTCAACAAAACGGAGTCTGCTGTGCGTATTACCCACTTGCCCACCAATACCGTGGTGCAATGTCAAGATGGTCGTTCGCAACACGCGAATAAAGACCAAGCCATGAAACAGTTAAAATCAAAACTGTACGAATTAGAAATGCAAGAGCGAAATAAGGAAAAACAAGATTTAGAAGACACCAAATCAGACATTGGCTGGGGGCATCAAATTCGATCCTACGTACTTGACCAATCACGCATTAAAGATTTACGCACTGGTGTAGAATCAACCAATACTCAAGATGTATTAGATGGAAATTTAGACAAATTTATTGAAGCCAGTTTAAAAGCGGGCTACTAACTTATGTAATAGGCAAAGCTTATTACATCAATGGAGAAGAAAAACATGACCACACATTACGACATGATTGCAATTGGCGCAGGATCGGGAGGGTTATCAGCCGTTGAACGAGCGGCAGAATACGGAAAAAAATGTTGTGTTATTGAAGTTAAAAAAGTAGGTGGGACTTGTGTTAATGCAGGTTGTGTACCTAAAAAAGTCATGTGGTTTGCAGCCAACACAGCTACTCAAATCAAAAATGCCAAAGGCTTTGGTTTTGATGTTGAACAAAAAAACTTTTCATGGAAGGCACTTACAAAAGGACGAGACAATTACATCGATAACATCACCAGTTGGTGGCATGGATACCTTGAAAAACTTGGCATTGATTATATTCACGGCTTTGGCAAGTTGATTGACGAGAACACCGTCTCAGTTAATGGCGAAGAATACACCGCCGATCATATTGTCCTATCCCCCGGTGGCGAGCCTGCAATTCCACACATCGAAGGTGCGCAATACGGTATTACTTCTGATGGTTTTTTTGAATTGGAAGACTTGCCTAAAAAAGTAGCCGTAATAGGTGGTGGCTATATTGGCGTTGAACTGGCTGGTGTGCTAAATGCACTTGGCTCTGAAGTTGAGATATTTTGCAGGGCTGATAAGCTGCTCAGAGGTTTTGATTCAATGATTCAAAATGCCTTAGACAACGACTATACAGCCCATGGAATCACCATCCATCATGGCACTCAAATTGACAAAGTCACAGAAAACAAAACCATTTTCACTAATAAAGGGGAATTCTCAGGCTTTGATCAAATTATTTGGGCAGTGGGCAGAAACCCAATGACGCAACACTTGGGCTTGGAAAATGCAGGTGTTAAGTGCGATCAACGTGGCTTTATTCCAACGGATAAATTCCAAGTTACAAACGTAGACAATATCTTCGCACTCGGCGACGCAACTGGAAGAGAGCCACTTACACCAGTAGCGATTGCGGCTGGAAGGAGACTCTCAGATCGTTTGTACAATGGCATGACGGATAGACACCTTGAGTACAGCAACATCGCCACTGTAGTATTCTCGCACCCGCCAATTGGTGTTATTGGTTTGACCGAAGATGAAGCTAATAAAAAATTTAACAAGGTGAAGGTTTATAAATCGGAATTCACACCAATGGCTGACGCTTTGCTTGATCATAAAACCACCACTGCCTTAAAACTCGTGTGTGAAGGTGATAATGAAAAAATAGTGGGTTGTCATATTATGGGTCATGGCGCCGATGAAATGCTACAAGGGTTTGCTGTAGCTATTAAGATGGGCGCGACTAAAAAACAGTTTGATGATACGGTGGCGATTCATCCGAGTAGTGCTGAAGAGTTAGTAACAATGAGGTAATTTAACGACGATTCATCTTGCGCCATTTATACGGCTCAATTGGTGGCGTGTGAAAACCCCAGAAGCCTAATTTCTCTGCTTTGGCGATTTTTTCTTCTTGTCGATAAGCGTCTTTGTAAGAATATGCCATGCCCACCTCTACCATTAATTTACCAACATTTTCATCACCCTTATAAACCTTAACCAAAATACGCCGATAATGATCAACACCTACCGGCTCTATCGACAACTCTCCTGGTAAATCTTGTAATACTTGTTTTAAATAGTTTTTGGCGAGTCGACCACAATCAATAGTCTTGAGTTTAGTCTTCCGGCATTTTTGCTTAATTTCCGGTGTGTCAATGCCTACAATGCGCATTTGCATACTAATGCTATCACCATCAACCACATAAAGCGTTCTTTCACTGTCTAATGTAAAGTTAGCCAGATCAGCAATAGCATTAGTTGCTACTAAAAAGCACAAGGTAAATAATTTCATGTCATCAAATACTAGCGGTAAAATCAATAATTTTATAAGACTATCGCACAACGTGAGCGCTTTAGAACAAATACAATTTGATAAAGACGGATTAATTCCTGCAATCGTTCAAGATTTTGCAACGGGAGAAATCCTTATGTTCGCTTGGATGAATGAAAAATCTCTAGCATTAACGATTGAGAAACAGCAAGCAGTCTATTATTCACGTTCTCGTAAGAAACTCTGGTTTAAAGGTGAAGAATCTGGTCACACACAATTAATCAAAGAAATATATACGGATTGCGATAATGATGTTATCCTGATTAAAGTTGAGCAAGTAGGTGGTATTGCTTGTCACACGGGTAGAAAATCTTGCTTTTTTCAAAAGCTAGATAATAATAATTGGAAAAATATGGCGAAAGTACTAAAAGACCCAAAAGATATTTATGGATGATGTATTAAGAAAATTAGAAGCAGTTTTAGAACAAAGAAAATCTGCCAATGCGGATGAATCTTACGTGTCTTCTTTATACACAAAGGGTTTGGATGAGATTTTAAAAAAGATTGGCGAAGAATCCGCTGAAGTAATTATGGCCTCCAAAGATGGAAATCAAGATAAGATTGTCCATGAAGTAGCAGACCTTTGGTTTCACACACTCGTATTACTTCGCCATAAGGACATAGAAATCGATAAAATACAGCAAGAATTATCAAAACGATTTGGCTTATCGGGACTTGAAGAGAAAGCCAATAGAAATAACTAAACAAGTAGGAGAAAACATGATGCCAGGACCGTTTGAACTGATTATTATCTTAGTAATCGTATTGCTTATTTTTGGTGGTAAGCGTCTTAAAAACATTGGTGGCGACCTTGGTGGCGCCATTAAAGGTTTTAAAAAATCCATGAAAGATAGCTCAGAAGACAAAATCGATAACAAAGATGATGTCATCGAAGCCAAAGTTATCAAAGAAGAAGATAAAGCAAAAAAATAAACCATGTTTGATATTGGTTTTTGGGAATTTGCCTTAATTGGGGTTATCGCCCTTATTGTAGTAGGCCCTGAAAGAATGCCGGCGATTGCTCGAAAAGCCGGTCATTACGTTGGCAAGGCTAAAAAATTCATTGCTAAAATCCAAGAAGACATTGGTGACGAGTTTGAAGCCGATAAAATCAAAGAACATTTAAGCCTTAAAGATAAAGATGCTGGCATTGTTGAAATCTTTGAAGAAACTAAAAACACATTGAACGAAATCAAACAAGGCACTAACAACAAAAAATCATGACTTCAAGATCTAGAAAAGAAGAAATGACGTTCATTCAGCATTTAGTTGAATTACGCGACAAGCTCTTACATTCTGTTGTTGCTATTCTTTTGATTTTTGTTGGAATATTTCCATTCGCCAATGAAGTTTACGGATTCATTGCAGCTCCCATCATTAATGTTTTACCTGCAGACACAAACATAATTGCCATTGGAGTTATCTCACCGTTCCTAACACCGCTCAAAATGGCGTTAATTTTTGCTGTATATGCTGCAATGCCTTATCTGTTATTTCAAATATGGTCTTTTGTTGCACCCGCTTTGTACAAACATGAAAGGCAAATGATCCTACCCCTGGTGATTTCTTCCACTATTTTGTTTTATGCAGGCCTGTTGTTTTCATTCTATGTAGTGTTCCCCGTCATTTTTGGATTTTTATCCAGTATCGGCCCCAGTATTGTTGACTTCACCCCAGACATTCAGTATTACTTAGACTTCGTGCTTAAAGTGTCTTTTGCCTTTGGTGTGGCTTTTGAAGTCCCCATCGCCACAATCTTGCTGATTATGTTTGGCGTAACTACCGTAGAAAAACTAAAAAATAATCGACCTTACGTGATTATTGGTGCTTTCGTTCTAGGTATGCTGCTCACGCCACCGGATATCATCTCGCAAGTACTGATTGCTATACCAATGTGGCTCTTGTTTGAAGCAGGATTATTCTTTGCACCTTTATTTAAAAAACAAGATCAAACTCAACCAACGAATGATGACCCCACTAAACCTCCAACAGACTCAAAGAGGGAAAAGTCTGCAGATGATGAAGATTGGGATGATGATGAATTAAGCGCTGAAATGGATAAGATTGATGAAGAATTTAAAAAACTGGATAAAGATTAACGCTTTACTCTAATAGTTCAAATGCATTAATTACACTTTCTGCCACATCAACAATGCGCTTATTTTTATCCATGGCCATTTTTCGCAGTGACTGATACGCATCATCTTCAGTAATTTCCTTACGCTTCATTAACAAACCCTTGGCTTTTTCAACGGCTTTACGTTCTGAAAGTTGATTACGCGTTGCGTCTAATTCATCTTTCAAGGCTTGAAACTCTCTAAATCGAGCAATCGCCACATCAATAATTGGCTGCACTCGGTTTTCCTCAAGCCCATCAACAATATAGGCATTAACGCCTGACTTAATGGCAGAATGCGCCATTTCAGTGTTAGATTCTTCCGTAAACATGACAATGGGTTTTGGCTTGGTTTTATTAATGTCGGTCAGATTTGAAAATACCTCTTGATCAGGGATATCAGCATTAACAATCACTACATCAGCATGTGTCATTTCATTACTGTCTTGCAATTTTGAGCTACTGTCCATACGACAAATAACCTCATGCCCTTTATCTTGCAAAGCGCGACGCAACATGGCTGAACGCCCTGTGTTTTCATCGACCAATATAATTTTTAGTGCTGTATTCATGAGCACAGTATTTTACCTAAAAATCAATCCCCACTCATACACGATTTAAAAATAGCCCTGTGTACATCGCCAATACTGACAATGCCGACCAGTTTTCCTTTGTGAGTAACGGGGATTCTTCTAAAGCGTTTTAGCCACATGGTGCTTGCTGCTTTTAGACAAGGCATGTCTAAATCAATACTAGCCACCTCTTTGGTCATGAGCTCACCAATCTTAACGTTCATGGTGTCTTTGTAATTGTGCTCCATGTTTTCAAAGTCAAAGTAAGTATCGCTCATGACCTCATCAAGCTTAGGAAACATGTGTTGGAGGATGTCTTTTTCAGAGATGATGCCAACCAAGTTGTTGCCATCATCAACCACTGGTGCACCACTGATGTGGTCCATGATCATTAAAATGGCAATGTCTTTAACCAAATCATCCGGTCCAACCGTTTTAACGTTGGTGGACATAATGTCTTGTACTTGCATAATGTGTTCTCCGTGTTTTTTTAAAACGAATGAGTTTTGTATTCTACATTGTTAGAAATATAAAGAATATGATTCTAATCAATCTTTGTGAATAAAAAAAGGCGAAAGCAGTTTCCTGCTTTCGCCTTTAAGGTTTTCTAAATTACTTTATTTAGTAAATTCAGGGTAAGCCTCTAAACCACACTCTGTGATATCCACGCCGTCTGCTTCTTCTTCTTCAGAAACTCGGATACCCATAATGGCTTTTAACACTAACCATAATACCAATGATGTACCAAACACCCATACAAAGATGGTTGCTGCACCAATTAGCTGGCCACTAAACGACACGCCTGAGTTTGTTAATGGTACGGCTAATAAGCCCCATAAACCAACCACGCCGTGCACAGAGATTGCACCCACTGGATCGTCAATCTTAAATACTTTATCAAGCATAGAAATTGAGAACACCACTAGCACACCACCGACAGCACCAATTAGAGTTGCCTCTAAAGCCGTTGGTGTGTCTGGACCTGCAGTAATTGCAACCAAACCTGCTAATGCACCGTTAAGCGCCATTGTTAAGTCTGCCTTGCCCCATAGCAATTTAACCAAAATAAGTGCCGCAATTACACCGCCAGCAGCCGCTGCATTAGTATTCAAGAATACCATTGCCACTGCGTTAGCGCTTTCTTTGCTAGCCATTGCTAATACTGAACCGCCATTAAAACCAAACCAACCCATCCATAAAATAAATGTGCCTAGTGTTGCTAATGGCATGTTTGCACCTGGAATCGCATTTGATGTTCCGTCCTTATTGTACTTACCCTTACGAGCACCAAGCACCATTACACCTGCTAAAGCAGCAGCAGCACCGGCCATGTGTACAATGCCTGAACCGGCAAAGTCAGAAAAACCTAAGTCACCTAATACGAACAAGCCAAACACCGCCTCACCATTCCACGTCCATGCACCTTCCATAGGGTAAATAATGCCAGTAAAGACAATAGCAAATGCAAAGAATGCAAATAACTTCATGCGTTCAGCCACTGCACCTGAGACAATCGACATTGCCGTTGCTACGAATACCACTTGAAAGAAGAAGTCAGCTGCACTTGAGTATTTATCTCCAGCACCACTAATACCGTCTAGCATAACGCCGCCGCCGTACATAAGCTCATAACCGTAAACCATGTACATCGTACAAGCAATTGCAAATAAGCCGATATTCTTAGTCAGAATCTCTGCCGTATTTTTACTTCTAACCATGCCCGCTTCCAGCATCGAGAAACCTGCTGCCATCCACATAACCAATGCACCCATCATTAAGAAATAAAAAGTGTCAATTGCGAATTGCATTTCTAAAATTGTATTTTCCATATTGCCTCCTTTATAGTGCTACCGAACCAGTTTCACCCGTACGAATACGGACCACTTGCTCTAAACTTGAAACGAAGATTTTTCCATCTCCAATTTTTCCATCGTCATCCGACTTAGCTGTTTTAGTGATTGCTTCAACCACACCATCAACTTGATCAGCCGATACGGCGATTTCTAATTTAACTTTAGGTAAAAAATCTACCGTGTACTCTGCGCCACGATAAAGCTCTGTATGGCCTTTTTGACGACCAAAACCTTTTACCTCTGTTGCCGTAATTCCTGAAACACCAATTTCAGAAAGGGCTTCTCTTACATCATCAAGCTTAAAAGGCTTAATAATTGCTGTTACCATTTTCATTTAACTTTCTCCTTGTTTAGAAAACAAAAAAGCCAGCAGTCATGCTTGTCGAAAAAAATCAACAAACTTAACTACTGGCTTCTATACCAAATTGCCACAACCCCCTCTTTGAAGCTGGCAAAAAAAACGTCTACTTAAGTTTCCTTTTAAAGAAAACTCAAATAAACGTCAATGTTCTGTGTTAATTCTCCGCCTTTGGAAAAATAACTACTTTGAATTATAACTAAATAAAATTCAACCGCAAGTGTTTTTTCAAAAAAATTAATATTAAGTATACATTTCTTCAAAATTTTCTAAAAATTGCGCGACTGACAAATAATGATTACCGTCACATGAAAAACTAATTCCTACTGTGCCATTCATGATGTTTAAACTACCTGTTTTTAAGTATAAATTTTCGTCCATAAAGCGCATGTAATGAAAATTATTCAATACTTGCTTAACTTGCTCTTGGGATACTTTCGCCTCTCGTGGATAGGGTTTTTTAGGATACAAAAGACAAATGTTAGGGTTAATAATTTCGTCCAAAACATGCAGCCGGTAATTATACGGGTCATCATAAGTCCAAATAGTCGCCCTAGAAGAAGCATAATGCAACTTAAGATGGAACACGCCCAACTCACATAGCAGTTCAGTAGCAATGTTATGCACCGTATCAATCGGACTGATCCATAGCGGACTGAACTCTATTTTGGTTAAATAAATTTGATCTAATTTCTGGATCACCTTTTATTTGACGAAAATCACTTAAGCCAATTTTCTGATCAAGCAATGGTAGTTTTTCCAGCTCAAGATCGAACACCAACATACCAATCAATTTATCATTCTGGCAAATAGCTTGCACGGCACTAATACAAGGCTTTAAAGTTACCCCTGAAATATAAGCATCGGATAAATAAAATGAATGCTGATGATTAATTATATTAAAAAATGGGCGCGCTGAAAGATCCTGACCTTGAAAGTCAGATAATATCTCATTTTTATTAATATTGGCACTCAGTTGAACACCATTATGATCAAGTACGTAAACTAAATTTGCATATCGACATTTTTGCATATGCGCAAACAACAACTCATCGAGTCTAACCGTGCTGTCCATTACACCATTACACTGCTGAGCTAATTGCTTAAAACCACCTTCCAGTTCATCAGTCAAAAAATCTTTTTGCTTATCAATTAACGCTGAAATTTTCATTTTCTTAAAAATTCCTCAATAAAAACTTAACATCGTTTAATTCAAACTTAATTGTAAACTGTTTTTTTGCATTTGTCACTCAATCGTAGCCTGGTAATCTTCCTCAGATAGCACTTTAACTCCAAATTTTTTTGCACTTTCAATTTTCTTTTGCCCAACTTTTTCACCAACCACCAAATAATCCGTTTTAGCACTAACACTGGTTAAAATCTTTATTCCGATAGATTTTGCATGCTTTTTCATCTTATCTCTAGAGCCTTGCATCTTTCCGGTAAAAACAATTTTTTTCCCAAATAAGACATGAGTAAACTCTTCTAGATTTTTTTGTAAAGAAGTAATTTCTAAATTAAATCGATACCGACTAAGTAAGTTAAATTCTGTTTGAATAATTTTAAGACCTGTCACAATCATCTGAGCGGTTAACTCTGCAAAACCATCAATGGCTGATATTTGTTCTAAATTAAGCTCAAATATTTCATTAAGCGGATATGACTTTAATAAATTCTCACAATTACCCGTGCCCATTCTCACCACACCAAAAGCCGCCAAAAAACGCCAATCTTCAATCTGCTCATTGGTTGATCGTTTTAATTGATTAACTAAATTTGTACTGGTTTTATCACCAAAACCCATGTCACTCAAATCACTTGCACTCAGTGCATAAATTTGTGAAATTTTACGAATGCCGTGTTCATAAAGTTTTTCAATCGTGGCAATGCCAAACCCATCATTATTGGCTAATATCTTGAAAAAATATTCCATTTTTCCAATCACTTGTGCTGGGCATAAATCGTGATTAACGCACATTAGAAAATCAGACTCCCACTCTAATGCTTCACTACAGCTTGGGCATAACTTTGGAATCTTAACAGGTGCCGATTTTAAGACTTGATTAATCTTAGGGATGACCAGCCCCGAGCGTGTAAGCTCAATCACACTGCCTGCACCTAAACCCTGCTCTTTTACCAATCCGTAGTGGTGCCCTGTTGCTCGTACAATCGTTGCACCACTCAGCAGTGTCGGCTCTAGCTCTGCCACTGGTGTAATCTTACCGGTACGCCCAACTTGAGGCGTTACCGATAAAACCTTAACTTGTGCTTTATCTTTATTTTCCTTAAAGGCAATTTGCCAGCGATGGAATTTTCGATTAGCACCCATGTAGTTTTTTAAATTCTCATTAGTGACTTCAAATACCACACCATCAACATCGAAATCCACCATTTGTAAAACCCGTTCAACAATGGAATCAAATTGAGAAATTAACTTTTTAATAT
>GG729970.1 GCA_000205985.2 uncultured Candidatus Thioglobus sp.
TTAAAAGAATCATTAGATTTGTCTATTTTTGCAGATGCAGCTAATCAATATCAACCACTAGATAAATTTAATATAGATTATCCGAAAGCTCAAATTAAACAGCTAGAAAATGATAATAAGGCTGTTGAGTTATTAGAGGCAAAAACTAGATTTGATGCGGCCAGTAAAATTGCTAATGCTGCTATTACTCATGCATCAAGTTTCACCAAAACAATATCTGATAATGTAGATCGCTGGGTATTAGGATCTTGGACTGGTGTACCAATTTTCTTAATGGTGATTTACTCACTATTTTTATTTAGTATTAATTTTGGTGGTTCGCTGATTGATTTCTTTGATATGACCGCAGGTGTTATTTTTGTAGACGGCATGAGAGAAGTTTTAATTAATATTGGTGTGCCTGAATTTGCACAAGTGGTTATTGCTGATGGTGTTGGTGGTGGTATTCAAGTAGTAGCGACTTTCATCCCTATTATTGCATCACTATACTTGTTCTTAACCTTATTAGAAGAAGTGGGCTATATGGCTCGTGCTGCTTTTGTCATGGATAAATTCATGCGTCGCATTGGCTTATCTGGCAAAGCATTTATTCCTCTAATTGTTGGTTTCGGTTGTAATGTTCCAGGCATTATGGCAGCCCGTACATTGGATACCCATCGAGAAAGAGTAACCACGGTAATGATGTCGCCGTTTATGTCATGTGGTGCAAGACTGGCAGTATATGCGTTATTCGCAGCAGCATTTTTCCCAGTAGGCGGGCAAAATATTGTATTTGCGCTGTATTTAATTGGCGTTATTTTTGCTATTTTTACGGGCTTAATTTTAAAGCGTGCTTTTAAAGAAGATGAAACCAGTGATTTTTTAATGGAGCTTCCGGGCTATCAATTACCATCACTTAGAAATCTAGGTATTAATACTTGGAATAAATTAAAAGGCTTTGTCGTAGGCGCAGGAAAGGTTATTGTTGTTGTAGTTACACTTATTAACGTGGTTAATAGTGTTGGTATGGACGGAACTTTTGGTAATCAAGATTCTGAAAATTCTGCATTAAGCGCATTAGCACAAACAGTAACACCTGTGTTTGAACCAATGGGTATTCATGAGGATAATTGGCCAGCAACCGTTGGTATTGTTACTGGTATTTTGGCCAAAGAGGTTGTGGTGGGTACGCTTGATTCACTTTATTCAAATATGGCTGCAGAGCAATCAGGCACTTCTGAACAAGAAGCTGAATATGATTTATTAGGTGGTTTGGGTGAGGCACTCGCAACTGTACCTGTTAATCTTGGTGATGCACTTGATAATATATCCGATCCACTCGGTTTAAGCATTTTAGATGATACGCACTCTCAGGATTTGGCAGCAGCTTCACAAGAAGTATCTACCGATACCTTTGGTGTCATGGTGTCGCGTTTTGATGGAAAGGCGGGTGCCTTTGCTTATCTATTGTTTATTTTATTGTATTTTCCGTGTGTCGCTGCTTTGGGCGCTATGGTGCGTGAAGTGGGCAGAGGTTGGGCAACGATTGGTGCGCTGTGGTCAACCGGGTTGGCTTATGTAGTTGCAGTAACGTTTTATCAAACGGCAACTTTTTCACAACATCCTACGAGTTCAATATTTTGGATAGTGTTTAGTGTTGCACTGCTTGGAGTGTCAATTTATATGTTGATGCGCTACGGTAGTAAGACTTCTAAAACCTCTATCCCTATTACGACTATTTCTAATTGTAGGCATTGTGAATAATTAACATTAAATTTAAAGGTAATTTTCGTAATACCAAGGTTTTTTTGATTGATTTCTTATATAATACTGATAATCATTCTTATTAGTATTTACATATTAAATGTTAACAGTTAGCGATTTATCACTCACTTATAAAAATAATGAAGTTCTAGATGGGTTCAATCTAGAGCTGGATCAAGGTGATATATTTGCCTTGTTAGGGGATAGTGGTAGTGGCAAGAGTTCTGCACTTCGTTTTATTGCAGGGTTAGATAATGCTAATCAAGGTAGAGTTGAGTTAGATGGTCATCAATTGTCTACTAATGGAAAACACCAAGTTGCACCAGAATTAAGAGAAGTAGGCATGGTGTTTCAAGACTATGCATTGTTTCCTCACATGAATGTTGAGAAGAATATTGCCTTTGGTATTATTAATCAATCTAAAAACGAACAAAAAATAAAAGTCAAAGAGCTGCTAACTTTAATTGGTTTAGAAGGTATTGAGAAAAAATATCCACACCAACTTTCTGGCGGTGAACAACAGCGTGTCGCATTAGCACGTGCTTTAGCGCCATCACCAAAGCTATTGTTATTAGACGAGCCATTTTCAAGTCTAGATAAAAACCACCGAGATCAATTAGTAACACAAGTCCGTTCAATTCTTAAGAAAGCACAAGTAACTTCTATTTTGGTAACGCATGATGAGGCAGAAGCGAACACCCTTGCCGATAAAGTTGGCACAATTCAAAATAAACAGTTGACAATCAAATAATAATGAGTATCATTAGCAATTGATAATCATTATCAATTAAGTTATTAAAGACAAATCATTAAAGGAGAAATAAAGAATGAATATTAATACATTAATTTCATCAGCTATTGTATTTTCAGTATTGACAGTTTCAAGTATCACAACAGTTCAAGCAACTAGTGACGATTCAGTTACAGTATATAGTTCACGTAAAGAACATTTAATCAAACCACTGTTTGAAGCATTTACAAAAGATACAGGTGTTAAAGTTGAGTATCTAACGGGTAAGGGTGGTGCGTTGATTGAACGCTTAAAACTTGAAGGTGCTAACACGCCAGCTGATATGTTTATGACAGTCGATGCCGGTAATCTTTGGTATGTAGGCTCACAAGACCTATTTCAACCAGTACAAACAGAAACATTAAAAAGTAACATCCCATCACACTTAAGAGACCCTGATGGTTTATGGACAGGATTATCGGTTCGTGCACGTACGATTGTTTATTCAACTGACCGTGTAAATTCTGCTGATTTATCAACTTATGCTGATTTATCAGCGAGTAAATGGAAAGGTAAGTTATGCCTAAGAACCAGCAAAAAAATCTACACTAAGTCATTAGCGGCTTCTGTGATTTACAATCATGGAGAAGATAAAGCAGGTGATATTATTAGTGGCTGGGTAAATAATTTAGCAGCAACACCCAATGCCAAAGACTCACATGTAATGAATGCGATTCTTGCAGGGCAGTGTGATGTTGGTTTAGTCAATACGTATTATTTTGGTCGTTTAGTTGCTAAGAAGCCTAATGCACCACTAAAACTATTTTGGGCTAATCAAGATACGACAGGTGTGCATGTTAATGTATCAGGCGCAGGTGTGACTAAACACGCATCAAATGCAAAAGGTGCAACGCAGTTGTTAGAATGGTTGTCATCATCTAAGGCACAAGCTATTTATGGATCACTTAATAAAGAGTACCCTGCCAATCAAAATATTGCATCAGACGATGTGGTGTCTGCGTGGGGATCGTTTAAGCAAGATGATATGAACTTATCGCAAGCGGGTATTTTGCAAGCTAAGGCGGTTAAATTAATGCAAATGAAGGGTTATAAATAGTTCTTTATTTCTGTTAATAAAACCCAAGGCTTGTTGGTAGTCTTGGGTTTTTTTGTTTTAAAATACTAGAAAATTATTAGAGAAATCGTTTGGAAAAAAATTGCGTTAAATCAAAAATTTGGATCAGTATTCTCGCCTTGCTGGTGGCGATGCCAATTTTTGTGGTGGCGCTGTCTTGGCTGTTGCCTGAGCATGAGCTTTGGACGCATTTTTCCCAAAATCTACTTCCAGGTTTAATTAGCTCTACTGCTATTTTACTGGTGGGCGTAGGCATTGGGGTAACGCTACTAGGTACGATATTGGCTTACTTAGTGGTCATGGTAGAGTTTCCTGGTAGGAAGTGGCTAGAGTGGGCACTGTTTTTACCGTTTGCAATCCCAGCTTATGTGTTGGCATTTGTGTATTTGGGTGTGTTTGATTATTCGGGTTATGCACAGGTATGGATGCGCGAGGTGTTAGGTTTACCAGGGTTTGATATTCGCGCTGGATCGTGGGTGATTATTCTTACTTTTGTGTTGGTGTTTTACCCTTATGTGTATATGATGACCAGAGCATCATTTAAACGCCAAAAGATCAATATGATTGAGGCGGGTAAATTACTAGGCGCAAGCCCAATCAAAGTATTTTTTAAATATCACTACCACTAGCACGTCCAGCAGCTGCGGCAGGTTTGCTGGTGACACTGATGGAAACATTGGCCGACTTTGGCGTGGTGAGTTTGTTTAATTACGATACTTTCACCACGGCAATTTATTCTGCTTGGGGAGATTTCCGCTCAATTGAAGTCGCTGCACAGCTAGCCTCTCTTTTAGTGTTGGTGGCGTTTTTCTTAATTTATTTTGAGAAAAAAGCACGAGGCCAAGCTAAATATTATTCAGCTGATGTTTCTAACAAAAAACCTTACCATGCGACAGGTGCTGTTGGATGGATGATCAGTTTATTTGTATTCGGCGTATTTATGTTGTCATTTGCCATGCCAATGTTACAGCTTGTTATTTGGGGCTGGGAATCAGTTGGTGAGGAGTGGAGTGCGAAGTACTTAGGCTTGATTGCCTCAACTTCTATACTGACTATTTCTGCAGCGATTATTACCGTTGCGATTGCTACTGTTTTAGCTTTACCAGGGCGTTGCAAACAAGGTAGTATTTGGTTAAAAGGTGTAATCCGCATGGCGACATTGGGTTACGCGTTGCCAGGCTCAGTAATGGCGGTAGGTTTGCTATATGGTATTAATCAAATTTCTGCGATTAATGCTCATTTTGGTGGCGAGAGTATTAATCATATTATTTTTGGTTCGATATTTTTATTATTATTTGCTTATGTGTCTCGATTTATGGCGATTGCCTATAGTTCTATTGAGGCAAGTGCTCAGCAGATTAAACCTGTTTTTACTCAGAGTGCACGTTTGTTAGGGGCGACGCGTTTACGTCTTATTTGGCAGGTGTACTTACCAATGATGACACCGGGGATTTTGGCAGGCGGTTTATTGGTAGCAGTAGATGTAATGAAAGAGCTGCCGGCCACTTACTTGTTAAGACCTTTTGGTTGGGATACATTGGCGATTCAAGTGTATGAATTGAGCGCCGAAGGTTTGTTTGAGCGCGCCGCTGTGCCAGCGTTGATTATGGTGTTGTTTGGCGCAGTACTTATGGCTGTTTTTCAGTATCTAGATAAAAAATCTTCCAAAGGGCTTTAAAAAAAGTTAATACAATAATCTATTGTATTACTAGGCTATACATTTATAATGAGACTTAATATATATGGAGAATGGTAATGACTAGCCTGTCTATCAAAAATATGAGTATTGAGCAAAAATTATCAACGATGGAGTTAATTTGGGATGACTTGTGCCATAACGATCAAGTGAATTCTCCTGATTGGCACTTAGATGTTTTAAAGGCTAGAGAAAAAAACAATGAAACTTCAATTAACTGGTCTGAGGCAAAACAGAAAATTATTGATAGAACTAGATGAAAATAGGAATATTACCTTCAGCCAGCAATGATTTGGTTGATGGTTTTAATTTTTATGAAAAACAATCTAATGGTTTAGGCGATTATTTTCTAGATACTTTATTTGCCGATATTGATTCCCTTATTATTTACCACTCTATACATTCGGTATATTTTGATAACTATCATAGGTTGCTTTCAAAAAGATTTCCATTTGCTGTTTATTATAAAATAAAGCAAAATATTATTGAGGTATCTGCAGTGTTGGATTGCAGGAGCGATCCAATATCTACAAAAAATAAACTTAACTAAAAAAAGCATGAGTCAGTCATTATTAAATATAGAAGGCGTATTATCAGCATCAATCGATGCGGGCATTAAGAATAATGACGCCACTGATTTGTCAATCATTTATTTGACAGAAAGTACAGTGACAGCTGCAGTATTTACACAAAATGTTTTTTGTGCAGCGCCGGTATTGGTGGCTAAAAATCATCTTAATCATCATCCTAAAGCGCTACTTATTAATAGCGGTAATGCTAATGCAGGTACAGGCTCACAAGGCATGGAAAACACACTACACACTTGTGCGTGTTTAGCCGGTGAGCTTAATATTAATACTGAGCAAGTTTTGCCATTTTCAACCGGTGTGATTGGGCAGCAATTAGAGTTAGATAAATTTAATCAAGGCATTCCAAAAGTAGTTGTTAAATTATCTACTGATGCAATGGGTGATGTTGCTAAAGGTATTTTAACCACCGACTTGGTTGAAAAAACCGCCTCAAAACAATTTGAAGTCAATGGCAAAACAGTAACAATTAGTGGTATTGCTAAAGGCTCAGGCATGATTCGACCCGACATGGCAACCATGCTTAGCTTTATTTTCACTGATGTTGAATCAACCCAAGCTAAATTACAACAATGTTTAACAACTTCAGTTAACCAATCCTTTTAATCGTATTACTGTGGATGGCGATACCTCCACCAATGACGCTTGTACGCTGAGCGCAACGGGCGCTAGTGGTGTCGATATCCATGATTGCGTTGATGAGTTTCAGCAAGCACTTAATGAGGTGACTCAGTCACTAGCATATCAAATTATTAAAGATGGTGAAGGTGCAACTAAGTTTGTAGAAGTTTGTGTGAAGGGCGGTGCGAGTAGTGAAGATTGCCTGGAGGTAGCCTATACGGTTGCACATTCACCTTTGGTGAAAACTGCACTATTTGCAAGTGATGCAAATTGGGGTCGAATTTTGGCGGCTGTTGGTCGTGCCAATATCAGCAACTTAAAGATTGAAGACATTAATATTTATCTGAACGAGGTGAGTATTATCCAAGCGGGTGAGCCGGATGAGCATTACACCGAGGAAGCGGGTAGTAATGAGATGGCAAAAGAAGAAATAATCATTACCATTGAGATTGGTAAGGTGATGCACAAGAGAGTGTGTGGACCACAGATTTTTCATATGATTATGTTAAGATTAACGCAGAGTACCGTACATGAACGTGTATCGATTATTAATTTCTTGCCCAGATGCACACGGCTTAGTTGCCAAGGTGAGTCAATTTATTTTTGAGTATGATGGGAACATCAAAGAGGCACACCATCACTTGGATGATGAAAATAAGCGTTTTTTCATGCGCATTGAAATCGAATCAAGTTCTTTAAATTGCTCATTGGATAAGTTTCATCGTGCTTTTGTTAGTGTGGCTGATAAGTACAAAATGGATTGGCGAATGAGTGACGCATCTCAGCTTAAGCGTATTTTAATCATGGGCTCAAAATCATCACATTGTGTGGCAGATTTATTGCACAGACATCATGAGAAAGAGCTCGAAGGTGAGATTGTGGGCGTGTTGTCAAATCATGACAAACTCTCAAAATTAGCCAGTTGGTACGATGTACTCTTTAAACAGGTGAGTATTAACGATAGTACTAAGACAGCGGATATTGCCAGTATGACTCAAGCAATAAGTGCTTTTAACCCTGATGTCATTGTTTTAGCTCGTTATATGCAGATTATTCCTGGAGACTTGTGTGATAAATACAGTGGAAAAATTATCAACATTCATCACAGTTTCTTGCCATCTTTTGTGGGGGCTAATCCTTATGCGCGTGCTGCTGAACGTGGAGTTAAACTTATTGGCGCAACTTGTCATTATGTAACTGCTAATTTAGACGAAGGACCAATTATCGAACAAGATGTGGTGCGAGTAGACCATGCCGATAGCGCGGATGACATGAAAAAAATGGGTCAAGACATTGAAAAAATTACCCTAGCAAAAGGTTTGCAATATCACCTTGAGGACCGTGTTTTGACTTGTAATAATAAAACAGTGGTTTTTTCGTAAATTATGAGTAATCCAACGTTTACCATTATTGCAGGTGTTAATGGCTCTGGTAAAACAACCTTTGCATTGGACTATATTAAAGACAGGGTTTTTATCAATGCAGACTTAATTGCAACTGGATTGTCACCCAATAACCCAGATCTTTCACAATTTGCTGCGGGTAAGCTTATGCTTGAGAAAATTAATGAGAGCATTAAAACTAGAGAAAGCTTTGCGATTGAAACCACGTTGGCAAGCAAAAATTATCTTAAAATTATTGATAGGCTAAAAAAAGATAATTGGAATGTTGAGATGCTTTATCTTTATCTTCCGAATACAGAATTGTCGGTTCAAAGAGTTGAAGAACGAGTAAAGAGTGGTGGGCATAATATTAAATTAGAGGATATTGAGAGAAGGTATGATAGAAGCATCAGTCATTTAATTAATGAGTATTTTGATGTAATTAATAACATTGATTGTTTTGATAATGAAAATAGTAGTGATGTAATATTCAGTAAAGATGGCAATCAAGTTGCTGTTTATAATGAAAAAATATACAATGATATTTTGAGGTATAAAAATGATTGAGCAAAAAAAAGCCCTAGAATCCTTAAGAAGAAGTGTTAACAAAGCCTTAGCAATTAAAAAAGCTTTAGGACATTATGCAGTTGTTTGGGATAGAGAAAATAAAAAAGTTGTTAGGATTGAAGCAAAAGATTTGCCCGAATATAAATACAAGAGTGAGAATTCATAATCTAGCCTAGTACATTGTTGTTTTTAGGAATGTCCTTAAAAAAAATAACTATTTATGGAAATCACACCTTACTTTGAAACGCTTTTAGCGTTACTATTTTTCGTCATTGCATTCGTATATTCATCCGTAGGTATGGGTGGAGGCTCATCTTATACTGCACTTATGGCGATTATAGGTATGAGTGCTACTGTCATACCCATGGTTTCTCTTTCCCTTAATTTAGTAGTAAGTTCTATTGGTAGTTTTAACTTTTTGCGCAATAAGCACGGTAAGTTTCATATTATTCTGCCATTTTTAATCTCCGCTGTACCTTTTTCCTATTTAGGAGGGGCGCTACATTTGCCTAAAGAAGTATTTTTATGGGTATTGTTAGTGTCGCTTATTGTAGTGGCTATGCGTATCTATCTTTGGAAAGATACTGGGTTTAGGATAGATTTAACTCATAAACAAAAGATTATTATTTCTTTATCTGCCGGGTCAATCCTTGGATTGGTTGCAGGTATTGTTGGTATTGGCGGAGGCATATATTTAGTGCCTCTTATTATTATTTTAAACATTGGTTCGACTAAAGAGGCGGCAGCTACTGGCGCTATTTTTGTTTGGACTGTATCACTATCTGGTCTTATTTCACGCCTGCAATATAATTCAATTAATTTGATGGAATACATTCCAATCATTGCAGCTGTGGTTGTGGGTGGTTTTCTTGGTTCTTACATGGGATCGACCAGATTGAGTCCAAAGGCCATGGAGAAAATATTAGGTATTATTGTCTTAGTGGCGATTGTATTTTTATTTAAAAAAATATTGTTTTAACTGTTTTCAATAATGAACGCTTTAAAGCGTTCGGCAATGGGTGATAGCTTGTTCTTAGCATTGTGCACAACATACCAATGACGAGTAATAGGGAATTTTTCAGCATTGAGTTGTTTAATGATGCCATTTTGTAATTCTAGTTTAACTGTGTGTTTAGACACAAACCCAATGCCGAGCCCTGCTTGAACGGCTTCAATAATGGCTTCATTGGAGTTGATCTCAATGTGGGGAGTTAAACTTCATGCCGGTGATGGGGTGCAATAGTAATGCGTGTACCAGAGCCTTGTTCACGAGTAATCAAAGTTTCTTTGGCGAGTACTTTAATCGAGTTATTCTTATTTTTAAGCAGGGGGTGTTCTGGGTGGGCAATGGCAATGAGTGGGTTTTCCATAAATGGCTGTGTAACGAGTGGCATATCTGACGGGTGGTTCACCCATAACCACCAAATCAGTTTCATTGTTATTGAGTTTTTCAAGTAGTAATTTACGGTTGGTTACTTCTAGATGAAAAGACATATCAGGGTATTCTTTTTTAAATTTGGCCAATACACGACTCACGAACGAATTAGTTGTGGTGGCTACTGAGATTTGTAAATGACCCGTGTGTGGATTAAGCGTCTGTTCAATGTCTAGTCGAGTTTGTTCAAGTTTGTAAATGATTTCTAAACAGGTTTGATAGAGCTTTTTTCCTATAAACGTTGGAGTGATGGTTTTGCCTTTAATATTAACTATTTCAGACCCAATATTTTTCTGCAGTTGTTGTATTTGCATGTACACCGCAGGCTGAGTTACAAAAAGCTCTTTACTGGCTTTAGTGAAACTCTTGGTGCGTACAACCGCTTCA
>GG729969.1 GCA_000205985.2 uncultured Candidatus Thioglobus sp.
TAAATTAGCAGATGCCCAAGATCTATCGATAGTTTTAATGTGCTTACCACCCTTAAAATACTCAGTACGGTAGTCTGCAAATGTTTTAGCGTCAATAAGGCTGATGCGATGATCGTACCACCAGTTTGCATCGTTAGCCGTTGATTTAAGCTTGTACACTTCTTTGCCGTCAACAGAACAATCTGCTTCGATTTTGGCGTTTTGTGTGTATTTATTACGCTTAACGTCTTTCATCACACCTAAACAACCTGCAAATTTAGTTTTACCTAAGAGCTCATGATTATCATGCTTTGGCTTACGCAGGGTTACGTCACCAAACGTAAAGTCTGAACCACCCCATGCATCATCACGTGCTGGCTCTGCAAAACGACGAACTTTACGAATGGATGGAATAAAGATTTCATACGACTGTGATTTATTTTGATCAACAAAGTCAGTAATTAACATGCCAGTACCTTTTAGCTTGCCTGAGCGGAAAATCGCTAAATCTTGTGCATTAACACCGGTTTTGGTTGGCTTGTTGTTTAGATAGCGCTCTAAAGTAAGTGTCAATGGGTTTGAACCTTTTGCTCTTAAAATAAGTGCGGTAATCTCTTTGCCTTTTTTAGTAATGGCGTAATTACCAAATGAATAAAAGTGATTAACAAAATAGTTTTGATTAGCAACATCATTGGCTGATACACTGCCCGATGGATAGGCTAAATCTTTTGATACTGTTGCCATTGCAACGCTTGATACAAGGCTTGTTGCTAGTGCAACCGATAAAGCTAAATGCTTCATACATCTCTCCCCAAGAAAGTTATAAAGTTGTCAATATACCCTAGCAAATTACTATGTCAACACTTTTTTTGCAAAAAAACACCTTTTTTCGACTTTTTTGCAACAATCGTTTTTTTTTTTTGCATTTCCCTCTGTACCAACGATTAATTAAGGAAAGTCTTTGTCCGTTCTAAATCTAATAAAATATTGGGAATTTTCAAAATGACACTGGAAACTGCATAAAAAACCACTTATTTAAGTCTTAACAGCATTATTTACCTCTTATTCTTATGTAACAAGCCTTGCCTGTTACATTCAAACAAAAATTTTGGAAATAATCAAAATAGTGTTATAATGTAAATACATTAATACATCACATTGGAAAATATCATGCATAGAGTTAATTTAACAATTGATGAGTCACTTTACGAGCAAGCACGTACGCACAGCTTTGTTTCTCAAAAATCCATTTCACAAATTATGAGAGAAAGCTTAAGTGAATATCTGAAGAAGGATTCTAAAGAAAAAAAACAAGTTGAACTGGTTATGTCTGCAGCAGATGAAAATGAAATTTTAGATATTTTAAAAAATGATGAATTTATTTCTGAAAATGACTTTAAAAAACAATTTGATTTATGAGGGTTGTCTATTCTAAGAAATTTAGAAAAAAATTCTCTAAGCTGGATCGAAAACTACAACAAAAGGTATTCAGTGCTATTAGCAATATCCCTACTGGGGACATTAAAAAACTTACCGGAAAAAGAACTCCCGTTATTTATCGACTTAGAGTATCTAAATACAGAATCCTATTTAATTTAGACGATGAGCTTGTTAAAATTTTAATCATAGACAGTCGTGGTGATGTTTATAAAAACATAGGTGACTAATTTTAAAACTCTTATGTAACAGGCCTTGCCTGTTACATTAAAACAAAAATTTTGGAAATTTTGAGAATCACTGTAGAATATACCTATATTCATATCTATATCGCTTGGGAGAGTCATGGAGTTTAATTTATTTACCTTAGTTTTTTTAATTGCGACGCTCAGCTACGTAGTCACCTTACTGTGGCTAAACGTTAGGCAAGATAAGGCGGTGATTAAATCTTACGAGCAAGTGCCGAGTGAATTTAGCAAAAAAATTACTTTAAAAGAACACCAAAAAGCTGCTGAATACACGCAAGCCAAGCTTACGGTTAATCATTTTGAAGTTATGTTTTCAACCGTTGTACTATTAGCATGGACCATTGGTGGTGGCATGAATTGGTTGGATTCAATTTGGCAAGGTCTGACTGATAATATTTTGTATTTAGGCATTGGGTTCATTATTAGTCTGATGATTATTGGTAGTTTGATTGATCTGCCTTTTAGTATTTATCGCACGTTTGTATTAGAGCAAAGATTTGGTTTTAATAAAACCGATAGCAAAACCTTTGTTGTTGATTTATTTAAAGAAATATCATTAACCCTTGTGATTGGCTTACCGCTGATTTACGCCGTGCTATATTTGATGGGCGAGATGGGTGAGTATTGGTGGTTGTACGTTTGGCTGGTTTTAACTTCTTTTTCGCTGTTAATGTTTTGGCTCTACCCTACTTACATCGCACCGATTTTTAATAAATTTAAACCATTGGACAATGCCGAATTAAAAGTCAAGATTGATAATTTAATCGAGCGTACTGGTTTTAAAAGTGACGGCGTGTTTGTGATGGATGGCTCTAAAAGATCTTCCCATGGCAATGCTTACTTTACTGGCATTGGCAAAAATAAACGCATTGTGTTTTTTGATACTTTATTAGAAGGCATGGATGATCAAGAAGTTGAAGCGATTCTTGCACATGAGCTTGGGCATTTTCACCATAAGCACATTCGTAAACACATGATAAATTCATTTGCCATTACTTTAGCTGGCTTAGCACTTTTGGGTTACCTTATTAATCAACCTTGGTTTTTTCACGGACTGGGCGTTAATACAATGTCCAACCATACTGCACTGATATTGTTTACTCTTACCATGCCGGTGTTTAGCTTTTTCATCGCACCGATTAGTAATTATCTTTCACGTAAGCATGAATTTGAAGCGGATGCCTTTGCAGCCAAACACACCAATGCGGATGATTTAGTATCATCACTGGTAAAACTTTACCGCGACAATGCTGCCACGCTAACGCCGGATAAAATTTATTCTGCTTTTCATGACTCTCATCCTAGTGCATCCATTCGTATAGCGCATTTAAAATCCAGTGGGCACTAACAAACTACTGTTATTTGCTTTATTACCCATTTGCGCTTGGGCAGTGCCTAATGCTAATGATGGCAAACTGCTGTATGAAGAAAGTTGTGCTAAATGCCATGGTATAAGCTCCTACCAAGGGCTTGGTATGGACGAGATTACTAATCTAATTGAGCTCACACATTGGACAGATACTTGCAGCAAGCATTTTCGCCTAGACTGGAATGATCAAGACATTGAAGACACGGTGCATTATTTGAATCGCGAGTTCTTTCGTTTGGACAGATAAAGGTATACTTAAAATTGTTAAAAGGAGAAAGACATGAAAAAACAAATAATCATAGCAACGGCACTACTAACAACAGGCGGTGCATTTGCCGAAGGTGATGCACTAGAAAGACATAACGAATCTTGCGTTAGTTGTCATGTTATCGAGCACGATGATGATTTTTATAATCGCGAAAATACGCGCATGAAAACACATTTTGATTTGCGTCGCCAAGTTAGCACTTGTGTGGTTGCTTTTAGCGTAGGCTGGTTCCCAGATGAAGAAGCGGGTGAAGTTAAATTATTAAACGATAAATATTACAAACTTAAGGAATAATTGAGTCTTACACGTCGCCAAAAATGGCGAATCGAAAAAATTCAAGCAGAGCGTATTGCTCGCGCTCAAAAAGCCTCGAGCAACTCAGAAACTTCTCTTGATAATGCTGGAGAAGAACAAACAGGACTAGTCATTACTCGCTATGGGCAACGCTTATTAGTTGAATCTGAATCGGGTGATTTATATCAATGCACCGGTCGGCAAAACATTGAGCTTTCTGTTGCAGGTGACCAAGTGTTGTTTCAAACTACTGATGGCAATGAAGGTGTCGTTACCGCCCTACTTAAACGTGACAACTCGCTAACTCGCTCACAAAAACTTATTGCCGCTAATATTGATGAATTGTGGCTGGTGGTTGCTATTGAGCCACACTACCAGTTTGAGCTGATTGATCGGTATTTAGTAGTGGCTGAAAATGCCAGCCTACCAATTAATATTGTTGTTAATAAAATTGAACTTAGTAAAAATATTGACCAAGTTAAGTATGATTTTTCTATGTATGAATCTGCCGGCTACAATGTAAGCTATTTAAGCGTTAAAGAGCAAACTAACGTTGCTGAATTTAAATCTCAGTTAAATGATAAAACCCATATTTTTTTAGGCCAATCAGGCGTGGGAAAATCTTCCCTTATTAACGAGCTGATTCCGGATCTTAATTTGCGTGTAAATGAGATTTCCACCAAGAGTAAACTCGGCAAACATACAACCACAAACACCACGCTTTATCATATTCCTTCAGGTGGTGATTTGATCGACTCTCCAGGTATTCGTGAGTTCCAGCTAGACGATCTAACCGATAAAGAAATCTTAAGTGGCTTTAGAGAATTTAAGCCATTTATCGGCCAATGTAAATTTAGAAATTGTGCACATATTAATGAGCCCAAATGCGCCATCAAAACAGCAGTTGAGGCTGGGGAAATTAACCCAATGCGCTATAATAACTACCTGCAACTAATTGGTATGTAGCGTTTTAGAAATTCATCTTCTCCAAACCTTGTTTGGTAAAGTAAATTCTAGAGCCTTTAATTAGATTAAAAAGTAGTAAAGCGTTAGATAGCACTATTGCCATTCCAGCAGCCATTTGAAAACTTGAGTCAAATATTAATGTAGCTAATGATAGTAAAGCAACTATGTGCAATGCAAACTGTACTGTAGTTGTTTTTTTGCCAATCAATTCATTCATGGTGGGCATGTTAATAAAGCCTTCATTAGTTAGATGAAACCAAACCAAAAATGGCACAATCTTGTACATCATTCCTGTAATTACAGACATGGCAAATCCGTAGATAAATATTACCACTGCCAGTGTATTTAACTGAGAAATATGTAGCCATTCATTAGCTAATGAAACGACAACAGCAGCCAACAACATGCTCATAGCAAAATACCAATAATAAGTGGTTGTATCGGTAATTTTGCGCTTTCTATTGAGCAATAGGGAAATTGTAGTAACAGCGTAATCTGCCAGCATTAAGGCCGCAAACACTTTAAGCAATAAATATAGTTGGTTGTTTTTAATAAATAGGGCAAACCCCAGGCTAACTAACAATGCAAAAATAACTTTAATTGCATATTTAGTGTAAAAATTAGGATAAGACTCAGCTACATAAAACATAGGGATAACCTGATAAGATACACCAATAATCAGCATACTTACCCATCCTAATAAGCTAAATACAATATGCGTATAAAGAATAGCTTGATGATGCTCTGAAAGGCTGGTATTTGCGTGTGATAGTGTTAAATATCCTGCAAGTAATAATGCAATCAATAAGGATGTTAAAGCGCCTATAAATGCTTTGATGGTTGGCGTTACATTTTTGGCATTTTTAAGTGTGAGTGCAGTGGCAACAATAAATACTAAAAATGCAGATAGCAACATTACCAAGGCGACACTCATTAGTGTTGATTGGTAGTTATAAAATGCATAAGCAAATATCAACAGTCCACTACTTAATAAGCCGTGAACCAAGGGGGCAATGATCTGCTGGTGTTTGAGCGTTACTCCGGCTGTTACAGGTAGCATTTGAAACATAGCACCTAGCATTGTCATTGATAAAAAACCAATGGTAATAAAATGAGTAAATACAACCACTTCTAGTGATGCACGAGACTCTAGCGACGATACGAAGCCCAAAATAAATAATCCAGCCATTATTCCAAATATAGGACTGGTAACAAAAAACCTAAGTGGTATTTTTAAAGGTGGCGCCTGGTCTAATGACAAGGATGAATTAAACATAGCTATTAGCCTTTAGAAATAATAACATGAAATAAGTTAGCTGATTTCTCTTCAAGAGTGTATTTAAAGCCTTGAGTTTTTAACATCTCAATAGTGGTAAGGTATTTGTTTATGGATTATTTTAACTCGCTCACCCTTGTACGCTTGGCTGCTTTAGTGAATCTCTATGCTCACAGTGGGAATCTCTACATCATTCTGTATGTTTTCTAGGATCTGCTCATATGATCTGATCTCGCAGCATCATCATCATGCGTAAGCATGCTTTCATCCAATTGGTGCCTGTACAAATCCTAAAGACTCACTCCAGGCCGAT
>GG729968.1 GCA_000205985.2 uncultured Candidatus Thioglobus sp.
CATTTATGGCAAGCAAGGTTATGCTTTGTCTCCTGCGGCCTCATCCACGGTTAAAATACAAAATTAAAATACATATACATGACGTTAAAAACCAGCCTTCGGGCTGGTTTTTTATTGCCCGCTCTTAAAACCAAGCCATTTGCATTATTTGCTAAATTTTAGTTCACCTCTTTACAGTGCTGTTCTTGTGCGTGGTTTTTGTTTAAATGCAGTGGTTTTTAATGAGTATTACCCTGATTTTTCTTAGAATCAGGGTACTTTCTTTGTGTTTTCCTTATATTTCCTCTGTATTTTTCTTGTTTTTAGGCGGTATTCAGCACTTTTTACCCGTATTTCAATAATTCTCTAATTTTTTTGTATTGTTAGATCCTTGCAGTGGCAGGGTGTTTAGATGTTTTTGTGGTTTTTTTGCAAATATATATTAGAATATTATTGACTTCTAATATAGTTACTGTATAATACGCACCTATCAAGACGGCTCAAGTCTGATACTTAAAACACCTCACTAATGAAGGTGTTACATTTAAAAACAATTAATCTAGGAGATTAACATGAAAAAAATTATCGCTATCGCTACTTTAGTAGCTGCTACATCAGCTTCAGCTGGTTTCTTTAACAACTCAAACGGTTCTAACGACTTCGGTCCTTTTAACGGTTCTAACAACTGGGGTCCTTTCGATTCAGGTTCTAACTTTGGTCCTATGAACTCTGGTTCTAACATGGGTCCATTTACTGGTGGAAACAACTGGGGTCCTTTCAACGGTGGTTCTAACGCTGGTCCTTTTAATGGCGCTCAAAACTGGGGTCCTTTCCAGGGTGGTAACAAGTGGTTAAACAACACTGACTTCGGTTTAAACTTTGACACTAAGAACACTACTGACACTAACGCTTCTGGCGCTGCTGACGGTTCTGCTTCTGGTACTGCTGACGCTAACGCTAAAGGTCAAGCTGACGCATACGCTAAAGGTCAAGCTGATGCTTATGCTAAAGGTCAAGCTGATGCTTACGCTAAAGGTTATGCAGACGCTAAAGCTTCAGGTAGCGCAACTTCAACTGAAGTAGCTAAGTAATTTATATTCTAAATTACTGCCTAGCTTAGTCTAGCATTGCACTACTCAGTGATCTAAGCCTGGCTTAGGCCCCTGAGTAGACAAGCTAAAACCACCCGAGAGGGTGGTTTTTTTAAATACAAAATAATGTATTCTTGGGAATATTGATTACACAAGGAAAATATCATGAAAACAATTATTACAATCGCTACTTTGGTAGCTTCAAGCTCAGTTTTAGCTGAGTACCATAATGACGCTTACGACTGGAACAACGATGCGGTTGAACCTGAACAGGCTGTTGTTTTAACTTCTAATGAGGTGACTGAATTACAAGAAAAAGTCTCTTATGCTTATTTACAACAAGATAACGGCGTTTTTGGCTATAACCCATATAATGTTATGGACCCAAGATGGATGATGGAAGAAATGGATAACTTTATGGACTAATTTGTAGAAAGTTAGTTGATTTAAAAGGCCACCCTTTCGGGTGGTTTTTTATTGTCTAAAATAAAGTTATTGATTTATTGACCTGCATCAAATCATGTTTATTTTAATATTATTAAAATAACACTTTCGGCACTTTAATGGACGTTGCTTGCTTTCAGATTATGTAAATACCTTAGGACAGTTATTGCTTAGGACTTATGGTGAACGCGTACATAAGGTTGCAATCGATGCTGGGCTTAGTTGTCCGAATCGTGATGGCTCTAAAGGTATTGGTGGCTGTACGTTTTGTAATAATGTAACTTTTAGTCCGAATGGTAGAGCGCCAGATCCCATATTAGAGCAAATTCAAAATGGCCGTGAGGTGTTAATTAAACGAACGGGCGCTAAAAAATACATTGCCTATTTTCAAGCATATACAAACACGTATTCCGACATTGAAACATTGTCAAAAATGTACGAGACTGCACTTTCTGAAGATGATATTATTGGTTTGTCTATAGGAACCCGACCAGATTGCGTGCCAGATGAAGTCATTGATTTATTGGTAGATTATCAGAATAAGGGGTTTGATATATGGCTAGAACTGGGCTTGCAATCAGCTTTTGATAAAACCTTAAAGCGTATTAATAGAGGCCATGGATTTGAAGAATACAGACAAACCTTGCTCGCTGCTAGAGGCAAAGGACTGAGAGTTTGTACGCATTTGATCATTGGCTTACCAGGTGAAAACGAAACTCATTTTAAGGCCACGCTTCAGCGCGTTCTGAACTTAGGAGTGGATGGATTGAAGTTTCATCCACTGCACGTGGTTAAGGGCACGCAATTGGCGAATGACTGGCGTCGGGGTGAGTACCGGCCAATGACAATGGAGTATTATGTTAAGGCGGTATCCGATCTGATTATGATGGCGCCAAAAGATATGATTTATCATCGCTTGACCGGTACGGCAAATAAAAAGCAACTGTTAGCACCTGGGTGGTGCAATAAAAAATGGAAGGTTCTAAATTCCATTGAGGCAGAGCTTAGAAGCAAAAATAAGGAAAAAGTGTTATGGAATTAGTTTGCCCAGCGGGTAATTTACCCTCGCTCAAAACTGCCATTGATAACGGTGCAGATACGGTTTATATTGGTTTTGCTGACGATACCAATGCTCGACATTTTGCTGGCCTTAATTTTAATGAACAGCGCTCAGTACAGGGCGTTGAGTATGCGCATTCAAGAGGCAAAAAAGTTTATGTGGCGATTAACACTTATCCACAGCCTTCGGGTTGGCAGCGTTGGATAGAGGCTATTGATCGTGCAAATCGACTTGGAGTGGACGCCGTTATTTTGGCGGACATTGGACTAATGGAATATGCAGCAAGCAAGTATCCAGATTTAAATTTGCATTTATCAGTACAGGGCTCTGCGACCAGCCATGAAGCTTTGGATTTTTATTACCAAAATTTTAATATTAAGCGTGCAGTGCTACCTAGAGTTTTGTCAGTTGCACAAGTTAAAAAAGCCATTGACAGCTCCCCGGTTGATATTGAAGTATTTGGTTTTGGTTCTTTGTGTGTGATGGTTGAGGGTAGGTGTATTTTGTCCTCTTACGTTACTGGCCGCTCCCCAAACACATATGGCGCTTGCTCCCCAGCCTCACACGTTGAATATGTTGAAAACGACATAAAGTTAGAGACTAGACTGGGCGATGTGTTGATTGATGCTTATAAAAAAGACGAGCCAGCCGGTTACCCAACCCTGTGTAAAGGCCGGTTTGAGTCAAGGGGAAATACTTATTATGCACTTGAAGAGCCGACCAGTCTTAATACTTTGGAAATATTGCCGCAGCTAAAAGACATTGGTGTGGTCGCTATTAAAATTGAGGGGCGTCAAAGGTCGCCTGCTTATATTGAAACCGTTGCCAAAACTTGGTCGGCAGCGTTAATACAATTAGAGCAAGGTAATTATCAAACCAAAAACGAGTGGAATCAGGCTCTATCACAAGTGTCGGAAGGCTTTCAAACCACGCTTGGTGCTTATCATCGGAGTTGGCAATGAAGATTTCACTTGGCCCTATTTATTTTTATTGGAGCAAGCAAGAGACGTTTGATTTTTATGACAAAATCGAAAAATCTGCAGTAGACATTGTTTATCTGGGTGAGGTGGTGTGCTCAAAGCGACACCAACTTAAGCTGGAAGACTGGCTGGTGATTGCTAAGCGATTAAGTGCTGCTGGTAAGGAGGTGGCTTTGTCAACATTGACACTGTTAGAAGCCGACTCTGAACTAAAACGTCTTGAGAGAATTTGCAAGCAAAATGATTATTTGGTAGAGGCGAATGATTTTGCGGCCATTAATTTATTATCAAAACAGAAAAGCCCTTTTGTAGTTGGGCCCAGTGTTAATATGTATAACTCGGCCAGCTTAAGTGTACTGACGGGCAAAGGTTTGGCGCGTTGGTGTTTGCCAGTTGAGCTGGCAAAAGACACACTGCAGGCGATTATGAATGAAAAGAAAATCGCTCTAGAAGCCGAAGTGTTTGTTTTTGGCAAGCTGCCTTTGTCGTTTTCTGCGCGTTGCTTTAGCGCTAGAGCGTACAATCTTGATAAAGACGATTGCCGATACAAGTGTATAGAGCATAAAGATGGCTTGCTACTTTCAACCCAAGAAGATGAATCTTTTTTAGTGATGAATGGCATTCAAACCATGTCTGCAGCGAGCTTTAACCTAATTAAAGAAATTGATGATATGCAAGCACTTGGGGTTGATGTTGTTAGAATCAGTCCGCAATATGAGCACACTGATCATATTATTCAAATTTTTAAAGACCGAATTAATAACAACATCACCACGGACCAAGCTGAACAACAACTGACACCATTAAGTAAACATGGGCAGTGTGATGGCTACTGGTTTGAAAAAGAGGGCATGGGAAAGATTAATCTTGAGCAACTAAGTGCGTTATAGATAACTATCGGTATTGGCCAAGCGATCAAAATAGCGCGCGCGATAATAGTGGCGCTTGTGCTCAATGCTGTCAGTAAAGGCAGACCTATCATGCAGTACATTGTTGCTTATTAGTCCCATGCCTGGCTCTAATAAGCCTTTAAATACATAGTCAGAGTTTTCATCGTTTAGGATTTGTTGTAGGTAATCAATGGCTTCAGTAACAAGCGGGTCTTGTGACCATACAATGTTTCTTTTTCTAGCAGTGTAGCGCATGTGCAGGTTTCCATCTGTGGAAATACTAAACACCGGCCCAGGACGATCAGACCTAAAGCCGCCACTTGAGGTTGTGCCAGCAGGAATCATCATCACATTATTCTGCATCAATGCACGAACAAAATCAGGGTTTTTTTCACGCAATAGAATATAGGCAATTTCATGGTCCATCAGCTGATTCTCACCACCTTTTTCTGCTTTTTGTACGACGTGTAAGTTAAGCGCATGGATTTGTTTATCTGGATCATTGTAATAGCCATCCGTATGCCAGTGAATCAGTTTGTTGGTGTAGGGGATGTATTTTTTTCTAATACCGGCATTAACTACTGTTAATGAGGTTAGGCCATTATCATCAGCTAACCAGTTTTTGTTGATTTGCCCTAGGCCAAATTTATTAGCAACAGCCATTGGGATTTCTGGCGATGGATCGGTGCCAGTAGTACCAACATAGATCGCCATATTGGCCCTTTGGGTTAAACCTAATAAGGCATTGTATTCATTGCTACTAAGGCTTCTTGGGTCTTTGACTTCCACTAATAAGTCAGCAATATTTTGTGGGTGTGATGCAAGTTTTTTGTCTCTCCAGCGCTTATATAGGTCCTCGCTACTCTTGTTATTTAATGAGAAAGGCGAGGTTGTTGTATTTAATTGTTCAGCATTCTGCATGGGCAAGTTTCAAATAAAAAAATATACAGTTTATATTGTGTTAATCTGCTGGTCTTTGACCGATATCAAGTTTTTAGATTAGTTTGTTTTTTAGCAACACCGTGCGAATTTTTTTTGCAGTGTTGGCCAATTTGTTGATGTCTTTAAAATTCGGCACCTTTCCTTTGTTGAGCCTGTATTCCCAATTGTCAATTTCAATTTCAATAAAACTGATCAGCTTGACAGAGCACCCTGTGCAGACATCAGAACAAAAGTTGGAATCAATTTCGTTAAATGGCAAAGCATCTTTTATTTGCACGATTAGTCTATGCATGGCTTTGGTGGTGTTGGGCTTCATGGTTGTAATTTTAATGATTATTGCAAAATAGATTTTTTAGTAACGGGTAGCTATTTTGTAGTGCTTGATCAGCCCTAAAGCTTGCCCAGTGAGATTCAACGTCAAAAGCATCAAGAAAGTTTTTAACGTACAAACCAAGCTCAGTGGATCCTTGCATCTTGATTTTTCTTTGGAAAAATAGAGTGTCTGGATCTTTTTTTCTACACACCATGTCCAGAAAATCACACGCTTTTGCACTGATGCGAAGGCTTGTTACCTGTCTATTCTGGTTATGTATTAATTGACCAGACTTAAGTCCTAGAGAGAATGATAGGCTGATGTCAGTAACCTCAATCAACACCCAGTTGCCTTTCAAGAAGCCTAAGTCACCATCTTTAATGGACTGGGCAAATATTTGGTTAAAAACCATAACAATAATTTTATTGCTAATGTTTTTTGGTATTAGTGCAAAGGGTGATTGTAATAATAGCCCATTAAATGGTTTGCTGACAACGCTCATGTATTTTGATGGTTAGGTTTTAAAGGCTAATTGTATTGTAAATTGCTTGAAATTTGATTGACTAAAATCAAGTTATAAAAATAAATTAAATTTCTTGATCTGCGTCAATGCATCACTATATGTAGTTGTTTTATAATTATCAAACACTATATGTAGTGCATATCCACGAAATGGGTAAATTTTTTAATATTATATAGGGGAGTAATATGGACATAAAACAAGCGAACAGCCCGTTGAGCGTTATTAAAAGAGACGGCACCACGGTCTTTTTTGATTCTGAGAAAATTCATTTGGCCATACTTAGGGCTGGACAAGTTAGTGAGGAATTTGATGACAATGAGGCTGGATTACTGACGGCACAGGTGTTGAAAGTCTTGGGTCATCGATCAGATCACGAGCCTAGTATTGAACGCATTCAAGACATTGTTGAGCAGGTTTTAATTTCGAGTAACTTTATAAAGACAGCGCGTAGTTACATCGCTTATCGTGAAAAACACAAGGTATTGCGAGAGGATAAAAAAACATTGATTGACGTTGCCTCTTCCATTAATGAATACGTTGATAGGGCAGATTGGCGGGTTAATGCTAATGCTAACCAGGGGTATTCTTTAGGCGGATTGATTTTAAACGTGTCGGGCAAAGTGATTGCTAATTATTGGCTTAGTCATGTGTACGCGCCAGAGATTGGTAATGCGCACAGACAAGGTGATTTGCACATTCACGACCTAGACATGCTTTCAGGTTATTGCGCCGGTTGGTCATTGCGAGTTTTGTTAAGAGAGGGGCTGAATGGCATTGATGGCCGTATTGAGGCGGGACCGCCGAAACACCTGTCAAGTGCTGTGGGCCAAATTGTTAATTTTTTGGGCACCTTGCAAAATGAGTGGGCCGGTGCACAGGCATTTAGTTCGTTTGATACTTATTTAGCGCCTTATGTTCGTTTGGATAGCTTGAGTTATGACACGGTTAAGCAACAAATGCAGGAGTTGATTTATAATTTAAACGTGCCGTCACGCTGGGGCACACAAACACCTTTTACTAACTTAACCTTTGACTGGGTGTGTCCTGAAGATTTGCGTGATCAAGTGCCGATGATGGGCAATGAGGAAATGCCATTCACTTATGGTGAATTGCAAGTAGAAATGGACATGATTAACAAGGCCTACATTGAGGTAATGACAGAAGGAGATGCCAAGGGGCGCGTGTTTACTTTTCCAATCCCTACTTATAACATGACGCCTGATTTTCCATGGGAAAGCGAGAATGCTAAGCGCTTGTTTAATATGACGGCTAAATATGGCCTGCCTTATTTTCAGAATTTTTTAAATTCAGACCTCAAGCCAAACATGGTGCGCTCGATGTGTTGTCGTTTACAACTTGATTTAAACGAGCTTTTAAAGCGTGGTAATGGGCTGTTTGGTTCGGCCGAACAAACCGGCTCTTTAGGTGTAGTAACAATTAATTGTGCGAGATTAGGCCGCAAGTACAGAGACAATAAAAAAGGACTGTATGAGCAACTGGACGAGCTACTATTTGATGGCTAAAGACTCATTAGAGGTAAAACGTAAAGTGGGTGCAAAAACTGATGGACAACGGTTTGTTTCCCTACACTAAGCGCTATCTTGGCACGCTCAGGAATCATTTTTCTACGATTGGTGTGAACGGCATTAATGAAATGATTCGCAACTTTACAACCGATAAAGAAGACATAACTTCTGAGAAGGGCTACCCGATGGCGGTGGAATTTTTAGACCATATTCGTACGCGCATGATTGAATTTCAAGAACAAACGGGGCATATGTTTAACTTAGAGGCCACACCAGCAGAGGGAACCACTTACCGTTTTGCTAAAGAAGACCTGAAGCGTTTTCCTGATATTCTCCATGCTGGAACGAGTGAAAAGCCCTACTATACCAATTCATCACAATTGCCAGTTGGTTATACTGTGGATCCGTTTGAAGCCTTGGATCGTCAGGATGAATTGCAGACTAAATACACGGGCGGCACGGTATTGCACTTATACATGGGAGAGCGAATTAGCTCTGGCGAAGCCTGCATGAAAATGGTGAAACGTTCATTAGAGAACTTTCGACTGCCCTACATTACCATCACGCCAACTTTTTCGATTTGTCCGATGCATGGGTATATTGAGGGTGAGCATGAGTTTTGCCCTAAATGTGATGAGGTGTTATTAGCCAAAAAGAAATTAACAACAACCAAAGGAGAAGAAGATGAAAAATCAAAAAATATTGTTAACCAATGATGAGAGACAAGTGTGTGAAGTGTGGACTAGGGTGATGGGCTATCATCGCCCGATTAGTAGTTTTAACCCCGGTAAGCAATCAGAGCATGCAGAAAGAGTTTTTTTTAAAGAGCAGAAGTTGAATTGATTGATGCACTAAACGTTGGCGGCTTTGAGCCGCTAACTACCATTGATTATCCAGACAATCTATCTTGTGTGGTATTTACACAAGGGTGCCCTTGGCGGTGTCGATATTGTCATAATCATGATTTAATTCCCACAAGTAAACAAACTCAGTTTGACTGGGAACAGATTGTTGAATTTATAAAAACCAGAGTCGGCTTGCTAGATGCCGTTGTGTTTAGTGGTGGTGAGCCGTGTTTACAAAAAGGGTTGCTGGGCGCAATCAAACGGGTTAAAGCGCTGGGATTTAAGGTGGGACTGCACACCGGAGGTGCGTATCCAAACAGGCTTAAACAATGTTTAGATTATGTTGACTGGGTTGGCTTTGATGTTAAGCATTTGCCGCTGAATTACGAGGAAGTTACACAAGTTCCAAAGTCAGCAGATAAGGCCTGGATGTCTTTGAATATTTTATTGGCCTCAAAGGTTGATTATCAGTTGCGAATTACCAAGCACCCTGAGTTGATTAGCGACGATCAATTAGACAGGTTGAAAAAACTCATGAAGAATAAATATGACAGTGATTTGATTGTACAGATGTGCAATGCTGATAATTGTTTGGATGATAAATTGCGCATTGTTTAGGCAATAAAAAAGGCGCTAAAGCGCCTTTAATTATGAACGGTTAAACTCTAGTTTTTCATCTGTGCCGCTACTTCTTCTGCAAAGTTTTCTTCTTTTTTCTCAATGCCTTCACCAACTTCAAATCTGATGAAAGACTTGACTTCTGCATTGTTTGATTTAGCAAGTGCACCTACTGTTGTGTCAGGGTCTTTAACAAAAGCTTGGCCATATAGTGTTACTTCACCTACAAATTTCTTCATGCGTCCAACAATCATTTTTTCAATGATGTTGTCTGGCTTGCCAGACTCTCTAGCTTGCTCAACAAAAATTGCTTTTTCTCTTTCTAAAAGATCAGAGGACAACTCTTCTTCAGTAATGCACTCTGGACGAGTTGCTGCAATGTGCATGGCAATGTCTTTTGCCAGCGTCTCATCTCCACCTTCTAATACGGTTAGTACTGCAATGCGCTCACCGTGCTTGTAGGCACCAATAACACCGTTATCAACCGTTACTGTTTGTACGCGTCTGATTGCAACGTTCTCACCCACTTTTGCAACAATATCTTCCCTGGCTTTTTCTAAAGAATCGCCATTGTCCAGTGTTTGTGACAGGAATTCTTCAATGTTTGTTGGCGTTGTTTTAAGTGCTAATGCGCCTAGTGTATTAACAAAATCAATGAAAGCATCGCCTTTGGTTACAAAGTCTGTTTCGGAGTTTACCTCTAAAATAATGGCTGTTTTTCCATCATCAGCGATTGATACGTTGATTAGGCCTTCAGCTGCAACGCGACCTGCTTTTTTAGCTGCCTTAGCCGCACCTGATGTGCGCATAAGGTCAATTGCTGCCTCCATGTCACCACCGGTTTCGGTTAGGGCTTTTTTGCAGTCCATCATGCCTGCACCTGTTCTTTCTCTTAATTCTTTAACTAAAGAGGCTGTAATTGCCATCATTATCTCCCGTTGGTGTTTTATTTACAAATTATGCAAGTTTTGCAATAATATCGGCCTTGGTGTCCTTGCTAGCTATTTCGATGCCTTGCTTTTTAGCAAGCGCTACTAAATCAGCCTTTAATAGAGCATTAAGTTCAGTTTTAGAGGGTTTGCTTGCTGCTTTAGGTGTTTCTTTTTTAGCCTTAGCAGGCGCTTTCTTTTCTTCAGATTTTTTAACTTCTTTAACTTCTTTAGCTGGAGTATCAGCCTCTGCTTTTTTAGCAACAGGCTTTTTAGCCGTTACTTTTTTAGCGGCTGTACTGGTTTGTGTACCAGCTGCTGCTTTAGCCTCTAAAACAGCATTAGCCACTTCTCTTGCGTAATAGCTAATAGCCCTAATAGAGTCGTCGTTTCCAGGAACCACGTAGTCAATGCCTTCGGGGTTATGGTTAGTGTCTACAATGCCGATAATTGGAAGATGAAGTTTTTGAGCTTCTCTGATGGCATTTTTTTCATGGCCAATATCAATGATAAAAACCACGTCAGGAATACCACCTAAATCTTTAATACCACCTAAGCTACGTTCTAATTTTTCCATTTCACGGGTCATCATCAGCGCTTCTTTTTTACCAAATTGTGTAAAATTTTCTTCGGCTAAAAACTCAAGATCTTTAAGACGTTTGATGGATGCTTTAATGGTTTTATAGTTGGTCATCATGCCACCTAGCCAGCGGTGGTTTACATACGGCATGCCACATCGGATAGCCTCTTCTTTCATGACATCACTTGCCGCTCTTTTTGTGCCAACAAAAAGAATTGACTTGCCTTGTGCGGCAGTTTTGCTCGCAAAGTTAAGCATATCGTTAAACATTGGTAGTGTTTTTTCTAGGTTAATAATGTGAACACCGTTGCGTGTTCCATAGATGTAGCGATCCATTTTTGGATGCCAGAATCGAGAACGGTGACCAAAGTGAACACCTGCCTCTAACATTTTTTTCATTGACGTTTTTGCCATTTTATTTCTCCGTGGGGTTAATAAAGAGAATTATTTTCTCTTTCTTCCACGACTTCTACTAGCCAACCTTCGTTTAAAAAAAGGCACCCTGACTAATATGCCAAGCCGTGTGATACATTAAACAACTCGGGCGCCCATTGTCTTAACTGGACGCCCAACTAAATTTTGATTTTTAATAAAACCGTAAAACGCGATATTATACCCTAAAGGCTTGGCTCATTAAGCCTTTGCTAGCTCGGCGCGCATGGCGTCAATTGTTGCTTTGTAGTCTTCAGTGTTAAAGATGGCAGAACCTGCAACAAAGGTATCTGCACCAGCAGCAGCGATTTCTCGGATGTTGTCAATTTTTACGCCACCATCAATTTCCAGACGAATATCCAGACCCTTATCGTCAATCATTTTGCGCACCGTGCGTAATTTGTCTAGCGACGAAGGAATGAAAGACTGGCCTCCAAAACCAGGATTAACGGACATCAGTAGAATCATATCCAGTTTGTCTATTACGTGTTCAAGGTAGTTTAATGAGGTTGCTGGATTAAAGACCAGACCCGCTTTACACCCATTGTCTTTAATAAGGCCAATTGTGCCATCAATGTGTTCAGAAGCTTCAGGGTGAAAAGTGATGTAAGTAGCACCAGCTGAGGCAAAATCAGGAATGATTCTGTCAACCGGTTTGACCATTAAGTGCGCATCAATCGGCGCTGTTACGCCGTGGTTTCTGAGCGCTTCACACACCAGTGGGCCAATGGTTAAATTATTAACATAATGGTTGTCCATTACATCAAAATGTACAATATCTGCACCATCCCTAAGTACGTTGTCTACTTCTTCGCCGAGGCGCGCGAAGTCTGCTGATAAAATAGAGGGCGCGATAAAATTAGCTTGTTTCATTTTCTTCTCCTGTTTGAATTAATTATACAAGGGTATTTAATTAAAGGTTAATAAGCTTGTTCCTGTCATTTCTTCAGGCTGTTCAATGTCCATCATGGCCAATAAAGTGGGGGCAATGTCTGACAATGCACCTTCTTCTGGCTTGGCAATGGTTGCCTTTCGGTCGCTTATAAAGATTAGAGGGACCGGATTGTTTGTGTGTGCTGTGTGCACCTCTCCCGTTTCTGGATTAACCATTTGTTCTGCATTGCCATGGTCTGCGGTAATGAGAATTTCACCATTTATCTCGTGCATGGTTTGATAAACAATACCTAGGCAAGCATCAACTGCTTCAACCGATTTAATGGCAGCATCCAGATTTCCAGAATGCCCGACCATGTCAGTGTTGGCAAAGTTGCAGATAATCAAATCGTATTTTTGGCTTTCAATGTTCTCAACCAACTCATCAGTGAGTTCAAAAGCACTCATTTCTGGTTGTAAGTCATAAGTGGCAACATCAGGTGAAGGGATTAATACTCTGTCTTCGCCGTTAAATGGCCTTTCAACGCCACCATTGAGAAAAAAAGTAACGTGTGCGTATTTTTCGGTTTCGGCAATTCTAAGTTGGGTCAGGCCTAAGTTAGATAGGTATTTTCCTAAAACATTGTTGAGCTTAGAGGCAGGATAAGCCACCGGCAGGTTGAAGTCTTTTTTGTATTCGGTTAAACAAGTGAACTGTGTTGGTACGAATGTTCCACGTGAAAATCCTTGGAAATTTTCGTCCGTAAACGCTTGTGTGATTTGTCGCGCACGATCTGCTCTGTAATTCATAAAAATCAACACATCGCCTTTTTTTATTTTTATTGGCGCCTTGATGGCGGTGGACTGGATGAATTCATCAGTTTCACCACGATCGTATGCTAAATCAACGGCTTCCATTGCAGTTTTGGCTAAAAATTTACTCTTGCCTTTAGAGATGAGTTCATAGGCGCAACGAACACGAGACCAGCGATTGTCTCTGTCCATGGAAAAATATCGGCCAATAATACTGGCAATTTCTCCAGTACCAAGCTCAGCAATTTTATCTTCAACTTTCTGAATGTATTTTTTGGCACTTTTTTGTGCACAGTCTCTGCCATCGGTAAATAAATGTAGGTAGACTTTTTTGCACTCACGTTTATGGGCCATTTCCAGCATGCCGTGAATTTGCTCTTCGTGTGAATGCACGCCGCCATCAGAAAGCAGCCCCATAACATGAACTGCTTTGTTGTTGTCATTTGCATAATCCAATGCATTTTTTAGAATTGAATTTCTGAAAAAGTCACCGTCTTTAAGCTCATTGTGGATACGAGTAAAATCTTGTTTAACTACACGTCCAGCGCCCAAATTAAGGTGGCCTACTTCCGAGTTCCCCATTTGTTTCACCAGGGAGGCCGACGTTTTTACCACTGGTGTGAATTAAAGAATGCGGAAAGGTTTCGTTAAATTTGTCCCAAACAGGGGTATCTGCCAAGGCAATGGCATTATTTTCTTTTATTTCAGAGTGCCCCCAACCATCTAGAATGATTAATAATTTTGTTTGTTTGTTAGATTTCATTGACCCTAAGTTGTTATGAATTAAACGTTAAATAAGAAGTGTACCACATCACCATCTTGTACGATGTAGTCCTTGCCTTCTGATCGTAGTTTTCCAGCCTCTTTAGCGCCCTCCCCCACCCCTTGTGCTTAATAAAGTCGTCAAAGGCAATGGTTTCAGCACGAATAAAACCTTTTTCAAAATCACCATGAATTTTGCCTGCGGCTTGAGGAGCGCTATCACCAACGTTGATGGTCCAGGCTCGAACCTCTTGAACGCCTGCAGTGAAGTAAGTTTGTAAGCCCAGTAATGAATAACCCGGCTTTGATTAGGCGGTCTAGACCCGATTCGCTTTGCCCCATCCTCATCAGAAATTCTTGTTTTTCTTCCGCTTCTTAGTTCGGATATTTCGGCTCAATATCAGCGCCAATAGCACACTGCCGCATTTTCAGTTTGTGGCAAATTGCCTCCACCGGTTCTTAATGTGGGGTTTGTTATTAAAGCAATTCTTTTA
>GG729967.1 GCA_000205985.2 uncultured Candidatus Thioglobus sp.
TTTATCAATAAATACTTATTTAATTACTAATTTCTCTATAGTTTATCTACACTTTTAGTTAGTGACATAGGATAGATATCAATTAAAACAATAGTGCGCCATTTGTGTACCCAGTGTGTACCCAATCTTTATCACTAGACGAAAAAAAAGGATTCAATCTCTTGAATCCCTTATAGTGTATGGTGGGGCGTGAGCGATTTGAACGCTCGACCATCGGATTAAAAGTCCGGTGCTCTACCAACTGAGCTAACGCCCCGTAAAAAAGTGAAATTATACATTAACGTCACTTTAAAAACTAATCAAAATCAGTCTTTATTTATGCCTTCTTACAAAGTATTAACAACCTCTCTAAGTGATTTTCCTGGCTTAAAAAACGGTACAAATTTTTCACTAACTTGTGTTCTTTCACTGGTTTTTGGGTTAATGCCTAAACGTGCTTTTCGATGTTTTTTATAAAATCCACCAAAGCCTCTAATTTCAGCGCCTTCACCTGAAGCAATGCCTTTTGTTAACGCTTCAATAATCACTTCAACTGAAACTTTAGCATCCGTCTTAGAAAGGTCAGTATTGTTGGATAGACTTAAGATAAGATCTGTTTTCTTCATAATGAATTTAATTAAAATCACCATTAACAACGACGCATTATCACGCAGTTGTTAATAGTAAAAAAATCTTATTTATCTTTTGCTTTTTTAAGTAAATCACCCAGTGTTGAACCAGTTGCTTCTTCAGAAGATTGCTTGTTGTAATCTGCCATTGCAGCTTTTTCTTCCACTGAATCTTTAGCTTTAATACTTAATGAGATATTACGAGATCTTCTGTCGATTTGAGTAATAACTACCTCAACTTCTGCACCTACTTTAAGTACAGTAGAGGCATCTTCAACACGCTCTTGTGAAATCTCACCAGCTTTTAAGTAGCCTGTAATATCATCAGCTAATGTAACCACAGCACCTCTTGAGTCTACTTCAGCAATCACACCTTTAACAATTGCGCCTTTCTTATTGGATGAAGCGTACGACATAAAGTCATCTTCTGCTAATTGTTTAATACCTAAAGAGATGCGCTCTTTCTCAGCATCAATGTTTAAGATTACCACTTCAAGTTCTTGACCTTTAGAGTAATTAGATACTAACTCTTCTGAAGATTGCTTCTCCCAAGAAATGTCAGCTAAATGGATAAGACCATCAATACCGCCTGGAAGGCCTACAAATAAACCGAAATCTGTAATTGACTTAACCGTTACACCAATCTTATCACCCTTGTTTTGAGTTGCTTCAAATGCTTCCCATGGGTTTTCTAATGCTTGCTTCATTGATAATGAAATACGATGCTTAGACTCTTGAACATCTAATACAACAACATCAACTTCTTGACCTAGCTTAACAATTTTAGAAGGACGTGCATTTGCATTTGTCCAATCCATTTCTGAAACGTGAACCAATCCTTCAACGCCGTCTTCGATGCGTACAAACGCTCCGTAGTCAGTAAGGTTAGATACTGTACCAGTAACTTTCTTGCCAATTGGAAGACGGTCTGAAATATTATCCCAAGGGCTAGCAGTAAGCTGCTTAAGGCCTAGTGATACACGCATCTTCTCTTTATCGTAGTTAAGAACTTTAACGGTGATCTTGTCGCCAATAGTAAGCTTCTCAGATGGGTGATTAACACGCGTCCAAGAAATATCTGTAATGTGTAGTAAACCATCAACGCCACCCAAATCAACAAATGCACCGTAGTCAGCAAGGTTCTTAACGATACCTTCGATTTCTTTACCTTCTTCAAGTGTTTCAAGTAATGCTTCACGATCAGCTGAATTAGCTTCTTGCATAACTGCTTTTCTAGAGATAACGATGTTGTTTCTAACTTCGTCCATCTTGATAACGATCGCTTCAATTTCTTGACCTGTTAGGTAAGAGAAATCTTTAACTGGGCGAACGTCAACTAATGAGCCTGGTAAGAATGCTTTAACTACGCCAATATCAACCGTAAGGCCGCCTTTAACAGAGCCTGTTACAATACCAGTAACCACTTCTTTAGCATTCATTGCAGTTTCTAGTGACTGCCATAATTTAATACGCTTGGCTTTTTCACGAGATAATAAGGTATGGCCTAATCCATCATCGATTGAATCCAGTGCAACTTCTACAACGTCGCCCTCTTCGATTTCTATTTCGCCTTGCGGATTTTTAAATTGGTCTAGGGAAATAAAACCCTCTGATTTAAGTCCAACATTAATAACCGCTTTTTCACGATTAATGCTGACTACGGTACCCATTAATAAAGCACCTACTTTTACGTTTTGTTGTTCTGCGCTATTTTCAAACAGCTCTGCAAATGATTCTGACATAGTATTTTTCTTGATATTGACCGGTAAAATTTGACAGCAACGGGATAAGCTGAAGATTTATCGGGTTAGTTTATTTAAGAAGTTTAGCCGCCTAAACTTCAATTATTTTTCCATTAGTGTCATCACCTTGGTGATCACCTCATCAATCGATAACTCAGTGGTATCAATAGTGAGTGCGTCTTTGGCAGGTTTTAAGGGGGAGTGTTTGCGTGAAGAATCGCGCTCATCTCTAGCCACTACGTCCGCTAAGATTTGGGAGATTATACCCTCAGAGCCTTGGTTTTGCAATTGTTTTAGACGTCTATTAGCGCGCTCATCAGCACTCGCCGTTAGAAATACTTTAAAGGGTGCATCGGCAAAAACCACTGTACCCATATCGCGCCCATCAGCCACTAAACCAGGCTCTTTAGCAAAAGCCTGCTGTCTGTGTAAAAGTGCAGCTCGTACCACACCAATTGAAGCAATTTTTGAGGCCATCTCACCAGTTTTCTCAGTGCGCAATACTTTAGAAACATCTTTGCCATCTAAATAAACACTTACTAATTCACTGTCTTCCTCAGTTTTAAATTCTAAATCAAGAGTTTGAGCAATTTTCTCTAAAGCACTTTCATCACTAACATCAATGCCTCGTGCATCAACCGCAAGTGCAAAAGCGCGATAAATCGCACCAGAATCAAGCAAGTGCCAGCCTTTCTTTTGTGACATAATTCGGGCAACTGTACCCTTACCAACGCCACTTGGGCCATCAACCGTTAAAATCGAAACTGTACTCATTTAACTTCTGGTCGCATGTGTGGAAATAAAAGTACATCACGAATGGACGGTGAATCGGTGAACAACATCACTAGTCTATCGATACCTATACCTTCGCCTGCTGTTGGTGGCATACCGTACTCTAATGCACGAATGTAGTCTGCATCGTAATGCATGGCTTCATCATCGCCGGCATCTTTCTCAGCCACTTGGGCTTTGAATCGTGTCGCTTGATCTTCGGCATCATTAAGCTCAGAAAACCCATTGGCAATTTCACGACCACCAATGAATAACTCAAAGCGATCGGTAATGAATGGATTGTTGTCATTACGACGCGCAAGCGGTGAGACTTCGGTCGGGTACTCAGTAATAAAAGTAGGCTGAATTAGTTTTTCTTCCACCGTGGCTTCAAAAATCTCAATTTGGGTTTTGCCCAAACCCCAATTATCTTTCACTTGGATGCCTAATTTTTCAGCGGTTGCTCTTGCATTGGCTTCGCTCAAATTATCTGGGATTAATTTTGGATTGTATTTAAGAATGGAATCGAACACACTAATACGATCAAAGGATTTAGAAAAATCAAAATCATCTCCTTGGTAGTGGATACTCGAATTACCGCACACATCAACTGCAATACCGCGGAACAGCTGCTCAGTCAAATCCATTAAATCATGATAAGTGGCGTAAGCTTGATAAAACTCAATCATGGTAAATTCTGGATTATGACGCGTAGAAAGACCTTCGTTTCTAAAATTACGATTAATTTCAAACACTTTATCCATGCCACCCACAATCAAACGCTTAAGGTAAAGCTCGGGTGCGATGCGCAAATACATACCAATGTCCAATGCATTGTGGTGCGTTTCAAATGGCTTGGCCGTCGCCCCACCAGGAATGGTTTGTAACATTGGGGTTTCTACTTCAATAAAATCAGACTCATTAAAAAAATTACGAATGTAGGCCACAATTTGAGAACGGCGCTTAAAGACATTGCGCGAATCTTCACTCACGATCAAATCAACATAACGCTGACGATAGCGAATTTCTTGATCGGCAAGACCATGAAATTTTTCAGGCAGTGGACGCAAAGATTTGGTGAGTAATTTAATCTGACTAATGCGAATCGAAAGCTCACCCACGTTGGTTTTAAAAAGAGTACCTACGGCACCGATAATATCGCCAATGTCCCACTTCTTAAACTGCTCGTTATAAAAACCTTCAGGCAATTCATCGCGAGTTGCAAATATTTGAATTTTTGCGCTTGAATCTTGCAAGGTGGCAAAGCTGGCTTTACCCATTACCCGCTTTAGCATCATGCGCCCTGCTACCGAAACTTCAACGTTCTTTTCTTCTAATTCTTCTTTAGAGAATCCATCGTAATCATTAATAATGTCTTGAGCTAAATTATTCGGCTTGAAGTCATTGATAAATGGGTTACCCGCCTCTCTTAAGGTGGCTAGTTTTGCTCTTCGTTCAATGATTAGCTTATTGTCGTCTTGGTCACTCACTGGATTCCTTTAATGTATTTTTTGCTCTAATTCTTGTTGTGCTAATGCTTTGGCTTTTGTTAAATCCTTTTCAGATTGCTCTAATTTTCCCATACGCGCTAACAAAGTGCCACGATTATAATAGGCTTGATAAAAATTTGCGTCCAATTCAATGACTTTCGTTAAATCTTGATACGCTAATTCATCCTCTCCAAGCTTAATTTGTACATTGCCACGGTTGTAAATTGCGGCAATGTAGTGCGAATTAATAGTAATGGCCTGGGTGTAAGCATTGAGTGCTTTGCTGGTTTTACCCAACCGATCATAGCAATTACCCAGATTATTAAACGCACCAGAATCTTGATTGTTTAACGCTAAAGCTTTTTCAAAATACTCAATGGCAGATTCAAACGATTCTTTTTCTTGCTCTAAATAAGCCAAACAAAAATAAGCCTCAGCACTGTTTGGGTTAGCTTTAATGGCATTTGACATACTTTTAAATGCAAGCTCATCGTTGCCTTGCAATTGATGCAAATTACCCAAACTTAAATGTGCATTGGCTTTTAAGTTTTTATCGGCAGACGAGTGATTTAACAAAGCATTCCAAGCTTGAATTGCCAAAGATAATTCACCATTTTTCTGATGTGCATAAGCACTTACCATCAAATCACTGAGTTGAGATTCATCACTCACGATAGTGTAATAATCAGTTTTCTGCTATTTTCACCGGCCCGGTGTTCATACAAAAATAAACCTTGAAATTTACCCAAAGCTAGCTGTCTATTTTGAATCGGAATGGTTTTGCTTTCTCCCATTAGTATCGAACGAATGTGACCTGACATGTCAAAATCACCCTCGTTATTATGACGATAACTAGGATTAGCATCAGCAACATTTCTTTGAAAATAATCCTCAATGTCTAACAATACATTAGGGTCCTCATTGCCGGTAATCATTAATGATACTGAAGTATGTGTTGCAAAAACATGACACAATGTTGGACTATGAGCTGATTGATGCACAATGTCATTTACCCGTTGTGTGATTTCAATTGCGCCACGATTCGTGGTTTGAACTAATAACTCTTGTTGATTCACTTTAGCAATTTTTTAGCTTTAGTGGTATCCACCGTTTGAATTTTTTCAGTTTTTTTCTTGTTCAATAATGATCGAATAAAGAAAAATAAACCCAATGCTAAAAATGCAAAAGGCGCATACCACAATAAAAAAGTATTTTTATTAACTGGTGGTTTAAACACTACAAAATCCCCATAACGATCTACCATGAATTGTCTAATTTCATCATTACTATTGCCTTTAACGATCATTTTTCGAACTTGTTCACGCAAGTCTTTAGCCAATCCGGCGTTCGACCCGCCAATGCTTTGCCCTTGGCAAACGGGGCAACGAATTTCATTAATCAAGCTACGGTAACGCATCTCTTGGGTAGTGGTTGAAAATTCCGCAACCTCAATGCTTTCTGCGTAAGTAAACTGAGATAAGCTTAACAGTAGAACAAAACTAACAATGCTCGCTAAGAACTTAAGAGGTATAAAATGTCGCATACAAAATAATCAATATTAAATTAACATAATTTTAACCCTTAAGCATGCCACTTATCACACTGGATAATATTTATCTTAGATTTTCAGAAAAACCCATTCTCGATGGCATCAATGCCACGATTCATAAAGGTGATAAAATTGCACTAATTGGGCGCAATGGCGAGGGAAAATCAACCTTCATGCGAGTAATAGCCGGTGTCATTAGCGCTGATGATGGCAAACTAAAAGTTAAAAAAAATACAAAAATTAGCTATCTTGAACAAGCCCTACCGCAAGATAATGATAAAAAATTATTCGACATTGTCGCAGAAGGTCTAGGAGAAATCGGTGATCTAATCACTCATTACCAAACTTTAATCTCTAACGGAGAGATGGATAAAGCAGGTGATTTACAAACACAAATCGACCACTTAGATGCTTGGCAATATCTGCATAAAATTGAAGCCATTCTAAATCGCTTTAGGCTCAATCCTGATGCGATTCTATCAACACTTTCTGGTGGCTGGAGAAGGCGCGTAATGCTTGCCCGTGCGCTGGTTCAAGATCCTAATGTATTGCTGCTTGATGAGCCAACTAACCACATGGATATTACCGCGATTCTTGATCTTGAAAAAATGCTCAAAGATTTTCACGGTACCTTGGTTTTGATTAGTCACGATCGCTCATTTATCCAGGGCATTGTTAACAAAGTATTTGACCTAGATCGTGGTAAGTTATCAGTGTTTGATTGTGGCTACAAAGATTACGTTAAACGCAAAGACGATCAACTCCACGCTGAAGAAATGGCCAACGCACGATTCGATAAAAAACTGGCTCAAGAAGAAGTCTGGATTCGCCAAGGTATCAAGGCCAGACGAACGCGCAATGAAGGTCGAGTGCGTACGTTGAAAACCATGAGGGATTCCTTTATTAATCGTCGAAAAAAACAAGGCAGTGTCAAAATTCATTCCGTCGATGAAGATGAAAAACGCGTATCTAAATTGGTGTTTGAAGTTAAGAAAATTTCTTATCAAATTGCTGGAATACAACTGGTCAAAGACTTTTCAATGCTGGTATTAAAAGGCGAAAAAATTGGCATAATCGGTGGTAATGGCTCAGGAAAATCTACTTTTATCAAACTTTTATTGGATGAATTACAACCTAATAGTGGCTCTATTCGTCGCTCTAAAACCATAAAATTGGCCTATTTTGACCAAATGCGTGAAAACCTAGACCCTAATATGAAAGCCATGGATTTCGTCTCAGGCGGGCGTGAACGCATTGATATTGGTGGTAAAAGTAAACACATCATTGGCTATTTACGCCAGTTCTTATTCACCGGCAAGCAAGCCATGGCACCCATTAGAATGTTTTCAGGTGGTGAAAAGAATCGTCTAATGCTTGCTAAGATTTTATCCCAACCTGCCAACCTTCTCGTGCTTGATGAGCCCACCAACGACCTTGATGTAGAAACTTTAGAATTGTTGGAAGAAATGTTGGTTGATTACACCGGTACACTGATTCTAATTTCTCACGATCGTACCTTTTTAAACAATGTGGTAGGCTCAACCATTGTAATGGATGGCGACGGTATGATTAACCAATACGCAGGTGGTTACGATGATTATCTAATCCAAAAACAAGATGCAACTAAACAACAGCAGAAATCAAAACCCAAAGTTCAAGTCAAAAATAAAACCACTAACCATAAAAAACTCTCATACAAGCAGCAACAAGAACTCAAACAATTGCCTAATAAAATTGAAAAAACAGAAATTGAAATTGGCGAAATTCAATTACAATTATCAGATCCTGAATTTTTCCAACAACCAGAATCTCAAGATGCCTTAATTAGGCTAGCCAGATTAGAAGCTGACCTTGAGCGTTATTATGAAAAATGGAGCAAACTTGAGTAGCAACATTCCTTTAATTGTTGATTTAGACCATACACTAAATCGATACTGATTTGTTGTATGAGTCTTCTATCGCGGTGCTTAAAAAAAGCCTTTTGTTTTTTTATTCTTGTATCCTTTTTTGTTTGCAAAGGGGGGGGGGGTTATTTGAAAGACCAATTGGTTAAAGCGTTTTAGCATTAATGCACCAACACTACCCTATCATTCAAATACCATTGATTATATTTGTGGAGCGTAAAAAGCAAGGGTCAACATCAATCCTAGCACTGCTCGCATAAAGACTACGCATTGGAGTGGCTAGGTATTCACGCAGTAAAAACGCGATCTGTTGGACAATAACGACTGGAGTATCGCTCGCAACGATCTGTGAAGGCT
>GG729966.1 GCA_000205985.2 uncultured Candidatus Thioglobus sp.
AGGGGGGGGGGTCCCACAAGCACTTTCATTACTAACATCAATGCCTCGTGCATCAACCGCAAGTGCAAAAGCACGATAAATCGCACCAGAATCAAGCAAGTGCCAGCCTTTCTTTTGTGACATAATTCGGGCAACTGTACCCTTGCCAACGCCACTTGGGCCGTCAACCGTTAAAATCGAAACTGTACTCATTTAACTTCTGGTCGCATGTGTGGAAATAAAAGTACATCACGAATGGATGGTGAATCGGTGAACAACATCACCAGTCTATCGATACCTATACCTTCGCCTGCTGTTGGTGGCATACCGTACTCTAAAGCACGAATGTAGTCGGCATCATAATGCATGGCTTCATCATCACCAGCGTCTTTCTCAGCCACTTGGGCTTTGAATCGTGTCGCTTGATCTTCGGCATCATTAAGCTCAGAAAACCCATTGGCAATTTCACGACCACCAATGAATAACTCAAAGCGATCGGTAATGAATGGATTGTTGTCATTACGACGCGCCAACGGTGAGACTTCGGTCGGGTACTCAGTAATAAAAGTAGGCTGAATTAGTTTTTCTTCCACCGTGGCTTCAAAAATCTCAATTTGGGTTTTGCCCAAACCCCAATTATCTTTCACTTGGATGCCTAATTTTTCAGCGGTTGCTTTTACATTGGCTTCGCTCAAATCATCTGGGGTTAATTTTGGATTGTATTTAAGAATGGAATCGAACACACTAATACGATCAAAGGATTTAGAAAAATCAAAATCATCTCCTTGGTAGTGGATACTCGAATTACCGCACACATCAACTGCAATACCGCGGAACAGCTGCTCAGTCAAATCCATTAAATCATGATAAGTGGCGTAAGCTTGATAAAACTCAATCATGGTAAATTCTGGATTATGACGCGTAGAAAGGCCTTCGTTTCTAAAATTACGATTAATTTCAAACACTTTATCCATGCCACCCACAATCAAACGCTTAAGGTAAAGCTCGGGTGCGATGCGCAAATACATACCAATATCCAATGCATTGTGGTGCGTTTCAAATGGCTTGGCCGTCGCCCCACCGGGAATGGTTTGTAACATTGGGGTTTCTACTTCGATAAAATCAAACTCATTAAAAAAATTACGAATGTAGGCTACAATTTGAGAACGGCGCTTAAAGACATTACGCGAATCTTCACTCACGATCAAATCGACATAACGCTGACGATAGCGAATTTCTTGATCGGCAAGGCCGTGAAATTTTTCAGGCAGTGGACGCAAAGATTTGGTGAGTAATTTAATCTGACTAATGCGAATCGAAAGCTCACCCACGTTGGTTTTAAAAAGCGTACCTACGGCACCGATAATATCGCCAATGTCCCACTTCTTAAACTGCTCGTTATAAAAACCCTCAGGCAATTCATCGCGAGTTGCAAATATTTGAATTTTTGCGCTTGAATCTTGCAAGGTGGCAAAGCTAGCTTTACCCATTACCCGCTTTAGCATCATGCGCCCTGCTACCGAAACTTCAACGTTCTTTTCTTCTAATTCTTCTTTAGAGAAGCCATCGTAATCATTAATAATGTCTTGAGCTAAATTAGCCGGCTTGAAGTCATTAATAAATGGGTTGCCTGCCTCTCTTAAGGTGGCTAGTTTTGCTCTTCGTTCAATGATTAGCTTATTGTCGTCTTGGTCACTCACTGGATTCCTTTAATGTGTTTTTTGCTCTAATTCTTGTTGTGCTAATGCTTTGGCTTTTGTTAAATCCTTTTCAGATTGCTCTAATTTTCCCATACGCGCTAACAAAGTGCCACGATTATAATAGGCTTGATAAAAATTTGCGTCCAATTCAATGACTTTCGTTAAATCTTGATACGCCAATTCATCCTCTCCAAGCTTAATTTGTACATTGCCACGGTTATAAATTGCGGCAATGTAGTGCGAATTAATAGTAATGGCCTGGGTGTAAGTATTGAGTGCTTTACTGGTTTTACCCAATCGATCATAGCAATTACCCAGATTATTAAACGCACCAGAATCTTGATTGTTTAACGCTAAAGCTTTTTCAAAATACTCAATGGCAGATTCAAACGATTCTTTTTCTTGCTCTAAATAAGCCAAACAAAAATAAGCCTCAGCACTGTTTGGGTTGGCTTTAATGGCATTTGACATACTTTCAAATGCAAGCTCATCGTTGCCTTGCAATTGATGCAAATTACCCAAACTTAAATGCGCATTGGCTTTTAAGTTTTTATCGGCAGACGAGTGATTTAACAACGCATTCCAAGCTTGAATTGCCAAAGATAATTCACCATTTTTCTGGTGTGCATAAGCACTTACTATCAAATCACTGAGTTGAGATTCATCACTCACGATAGTGTAATAATCAGTTTTCTGCTATTTTCACCAACTCGATGTTCATACAAAAATAAACCTTGAAATTTACCCAAAGCCAGCTGTCTATTTTGAATCGGAATGGTTTTGCTTTCTCCCATTAGTATCGAACGAATGTGACCTGACATGTCAAAATCACCCTCGTTATTATGACGATAACTAGGATTAGCATCAGCAACATTTCTTTGAAAATAATCCTCAATGTCTAACAACACATTAGGGTCCTCATTGCCGGTAATCATTAATGATACTGAAGTATGTGTTGCAAAAACATGACACAATGTTGGACTATGATCTGATTGATGCACAATGTCATTTACCCGTTGTGTGATTTCAATTGCGCCACGATTCGTGGTTTGAACTAATAACTCTTGTTGATTCACTTTAGCAATTTTTTAGCTTTAGTGGTATCCACCGTTTGAATTTTTTCAGTTTTTTTCTTGTTCAATAATGATCGAATAAAGAAAAATAAACCCAATGCTAAAAATGCAAAAGGCGCATACCACAATAAAAAAGTATTTTTATTAACTGGTGGTTTAAACACTACAAAATCCCCATAACGATCTACCATAAATTGACGAATTTCATCATTACTGTTATTTTCAATGATCATAGTCCTAACTCGTTCGCGCAAGTCCTTCGCCAATCCAGCGTTCGACCCGCCAATGCTTTGCCCTTGGCAAACGGGGCAACGAATTTCATTAATCAAGCTACGGTAACGCATTTCTTGAGCAGTGGTTGAAAATTCCGCAACTTCAATGCTTTCTGCGTAAGTAAACTGAGATAAGCTTAACAGTAGAACAAAACTAACAATGCTCGCTAAGAACTTAAGAGGTATAAAATGTCGCATACAAAATAATCAATATTAAATTAACATAATTTTAACCCTTAAGCATGCCACTTATCACACTGGATAATATTTATCTTAGATTTTCAGAAAAACCCATTCTCGATGGTATCAATGCCACGATTCATAAAGGTGATAAAATTGCACTAATTGGGCGCAATGGCGAGGGAAAATCAACCTTCATGCGAGTAATAGCCGGTGTCATTAGCGCTGATGATGGCAAACTAAAAGTTAAAAAAAATACAAAAATTAGCTATCTTGAACAAGCCCTACCGCAAGATAATGATAAAAAATTATTCGACATTGTCGCAGAAGGTTTAGGAGAAATCGGTGATCTAATCACTCGTTACCAAACTTTAATCTCCAATGGAGAGACAGATAAAGCCGGTGATTTACAAACACAAATCGACCACTTAGATGCTTGGCAATATCTGCATAAAATTGAAGCCATTCTAAATCGCTTTAGGCTCAATCCAGATGCAATTCTATCAACACTTTCTGGTGGCTGGAGAAGGCGCGTAATGCTTGCCCGTGCGCTGGTTCAAGATCCTAATGTATTGCTGCTTGATGAGCCAACTAACCACATGGATATTACCGCGATTCTTGATCTTGAAAAAATGCTCAAAGATTTTCACGGTACCTTGGTTTTGATTAGTCACGATCGCTCATTTATCCAGGGCATTGTTAACAAAGTATTTGACCTAGATCGTGGTAAGTTATCAGTGTTTGATTGTGGCTACAAAGATTACGTTAAACGCAAAGACGATCAACTCCACGCTGAAGAAATGGCCAACGCACGATTCGATAAAAAACTGGCTCAAGAAGAAGTCTGGATTCGCCAAGGTATCAAGGCCAGACGAACGCGCAATGAAGGTCGAGTGCGTACGTTGAAAACCATGAGGGATTCCTTT
>GG729965.1 GCA_000205985.2 uncultured Candidatus Thioglobus sp.
TGCTGAAAATGGCCTAGTACTTACCGGTGGTGGCGCCCTTCTAGAAGGGCTCGACAAACTCATCAATAAAGAAACTAACTTGCCAGTGCGTATTGCGGATGATCCACTCACGTGTGTTGCCCGTGGTGGTGGCGTTGCACTTGATATGATCAGCAAGCACAACATGGGTTTCTTAGCCTCAGAATGATCAACTAAAACCAGAAATTATGAAGTTTTTTAAACTCTTCATTCCTATTTTTATTTCTGTTTTTTTAATAATTTCAGATCATAAATTTTCATACGTAGACAACCTAAAGGCTCTCTATCGCCACACTAATATCGCCTATTTATTTAGTGGTTAATCTACCAGCAGCACTCCATACTTGGATCAATGAACAGGGTACCAGTAAAGAAATTTTACTGAACCAAAATAAACAATTAACCAATGAACTGATCGAATTAAAAACCAAACTGCAAATTCACAATGCACTTTTATTGGAAAATAAAAAGTTAACCAAACTGCTCGGCGCAAGTTACAGTATTAAATCACAAAAATTTAAAATGGCTCGCATCAGCTCGATTAGTCAGTCTCGGTTAAAAAAGCAAATCATCATTAATAAAGGTAGTGACAATGGTCTTAAAGTCGGACAAGTGGCACTGGGCACTAAAGGCATTGTTGGGCAAATAACTCAAGTAACACCCCTATACAGCACCGTACTCATGGTCACTGATCCAACTCAACATGTGCCCGTTAAAAATGAACGAAATGGTGTTCGAGGTATTAGTAAAGGACTCGCATCTAAAAAAGGAAAACTCATTGTTAATTTTATTGAGCCTGGGGCAGACATAGAATTGGGTGACATTTTTTTAAGCAGCAACATTGGCTCTAAATTTCCACAAGGGTATCCACTGGGTAAAGTGATTCATGTTGAAACTCATAAAAATGAGCCTTTTTTACACATTCAGCTAATGCCAACCCAAGATAGTAAGCAAATGGAATTTGTTCTTATAGGGGACTCAAATTAATCATGAAAATTCAACGCCCTTATGTTTTTCTAATTAAAATCACAATTTTTTCTATGATCATGAGCGCATTGCCTTTGCCTCAATTATTACTGGAATTATCGCCTTTTTGGGTGTTGCTTTTTTATATTTATTGGTTGGGTTATTCAGCTGCCAATGGTCGGTTTTTCATTGCGTTAGTTTTAGGCGTTTTAATCGACATACTACAAGGTAGTATTCTTGGTCAAAATGCTTTGGCGCTTATATTTAGTAGTGCGTTTATCTCCAACGTTCAACAATCATTTTTTGTTTCTAACTTAAGCACTCAACAGGTTTATGTGTTTGTTGCATCCAGTATTTATTTAGCTGTTATTTTGTTAATACATGTACTTATTCAAGGGTTTAGCTTTAGTTACTATCTACTATTAGCGCCTTTATCAAGCGCTCTATTTTGGCCAATAGTAAGACTACTGCTCTTAAAGTTTCGACACTAATCACACAGAGCCCGATTAGAAATGGAAAGAATCAGCAACACCGTACTGGAAAATAAAATTTTTTCATCTAGGCTGGTTTTGGCGTTTGTATTTATTTTCATATTAACGTCGATATTAATCCTTAGAGTCTACAACCTACAAATTGTTAATCATGAGTATTACACGGAAGAAGCGCTTGGTAATCAAATGCGTAGCATACCCATCACCCCAGCAAGGGGAAAAATATTTGATCGAAATGGTCAGATTTTAGCCACTAACCAACTTTCATACAGACTTACCCTTACTCCAGAAAAAGTTAAAAATACTGCTAAAACCCTGTTATCTCTTAAAAAAATAGGCTTGATTAATGATAAAGACATTGAACAATTCAATAAAAATAGAAAGCGTTATAAAAAATTTCACAACATTCCGCTAAAACACAAACTCAGTGAAATCCAAATGGCTGAATTCTTGGTTGGCAATCAATTCATTGGTGTTGATGTAGAGCCTTATTTCCACCGTGTTTATCCCAATGGTACTTCAAGTGTCCATGTGATTGGTTACGTTTCAAGGATGAATAAAGAAGATAAACTTTTCTATGACAAGAAAAATTACTTGGGCACTTCTTTTGTAGGAAAAACTGGCATTGAAAAACAATACGAAACACTACTGCATGGCAGTAATGGCGTGAAACAAATTGAGCGCAATGTTTCTGGCAGAGTCATTGATACTAAAACCATTGAAGGTGCCGTGGCTGGCAAAGATTTATACCTAAGCATTGATCTGGATTTACAAAAAAAAGCAGAATCACTCCTACTAGGAAAACGTGGATCCATTGTGGCGGTGAATGTAAAAAATGGCGAAGTTTTAGCCCTTGTCAGTACTCCTGTTTACAATCCAAATTGGTTTGTCAATGGCATCTCCCATGCTAATTACCAAAACCTGCAGACCTCAAAAGATATTCCACAACTCAATCGATCGATCCGAGGGCTTTACCCTCCAGGTTCTACCGTTAAGCCTATGGTGGCACTGGCTGGCCTTGAAGAAGGAGTGATTACCAATCAGAGTAAAACATTTTGCCCTGGTTACTACAAACTCCCTAACGTTAAACGAAAATTTAACGATTGGAAGCGTACAGGCCATGGTCATGTAGATGTTAAGGATTCCATTGCACAATCGTGCGATGTATTTTTCTACGATCTTGCCAATAAAATGGGCATAGAAATGATGCACGATAATTTGAATTATTTTAATTTTGGCAGAAAGACAGGGATTGATATCCCTGGTGAAAAAGGTGGAATATTACCCTCAAAAGCCTGGAAAAAAATCAATAAAGACGAGCCTTGGTACCGAGGTGAAACGCTAATTGTTGGTATTGGTCAAGGCTTTATGACCTCAAGCCCACTGCAACTTGCCGTTGCCACAGCAGCACTGGCTAACAAAGGGGGACTCTTCAAACCAAAATTACTTACAAATATCCAAACACCCAATCAAGCCATTGAAGAAATACCTGGTGATCCACCCGTGCAAATACCGATTAAAAACATCAAAAATTGGGAGGATGTGGTTGAAGGCATGCGACAAACCATTTACGCCCCAAAAGGAACGGCTAGAAGACTGAATAAAGATTTAACCTATACTCTGGCAGGTAAAACAGGAACCGCTCAAGTATTTGGCTTGGATGCAGAAGAGCAGTACATTGCAGAAAAATTGGATGAACGCTTAAGAGATCATGCACTATTTACTGGTTTTGCTCCAATCGACAACCCTGAGATTGCCATTGCCATTATTGTTGAAAATGCAGGCAGTGGTAGCTCTAAAGCGGCACCGTTAGCTCGTCAAGTATTGGATGTGTATTTTAAAAAGAAAGTGGCTAATTAAAACAGGCCATTAACTTTTCCTCAATGACAGGAAAAGCAAGTGTGCAGTCTGTTTTGTACCGTTGCTTCAACTGATCAAGTTGTGTTTGATTAATTTTATCAAAAAGAATGATGATTTTTGCCTCGGGCGAATGAGACTCTAACGTTGCCAGCAATGATTCAATGTTACTGACTCGATCTCTAAATTCTGGATTATAACTAAACTCAGCCACCAGCACTTGATATTTATTTTTCTTCGCAAGCTTAACCGCCTTTCGTTGAGAGTTCTCAAAATCAACCAAAAACCCTAACCGAGCAAACAAAGGAGTGTAATCGTCAAAACCTCCTTCATCAACAAAAAATAATAATTTATTGCTGCTCATAGAAGTCTTTTTTAAATTCAGAGAATGTGTTTTTCTCGATTGCAACTCGCATTTGATTCATTAAATATTGATAATAATGTAAATTATGAATGGTGTTTAGTCGAGCACCCAAAATTTCATTTTTTCTTTGTAAATGATGAAGATATGATTTTGTATAATTTTTACAAGTGTAGCACTCACAGTGCTCATCCAGTGCTGAAATATCAAACCTATACTGCGCATTGCGAATTTTAACAATGCCAACTGAGGTAAATAAATACCCATTACGTGCATTGCGTGTTGGCATCACACAATCAAACATATCAATACCACGTTCAACCGCTTCAACCAAATCACTCGGCGTACCCACGCCCATCAAATACCGCGGTTTATCCTTTGGCATTTTCTCAGGCAGATAATCCAACACTTTCATCATCTCTTCTTTTGGCTCACCCACACTTAACCCACCAATGGCAAATCCATCAAAACCTATATTGACCAGTGCCTCGATAGATTCAATGCGCAAATCCTCATGCATACCTCCTTGTACAATGCCAAATAACGCGTTATTGTTGTTCAGCCGATTGTGTTCATCTTTAGAGCGTTTAGCCCAACGCAAGGACAACTGCATGGATTGACTAGCCGTTACTTTATCCGCTGGATATGGAGTGCATTCATCAAAAATCATAACAATATCTGAACCGAGTTTTTTTTGAATTTGCATGGATTCTTCAGGGCCCATGAAGATTTTATCGCCATTTTTAGGTGATTGAAAATCCACACCTTGCTCACTGATCTTGCGCATATCGCCCAAACTGAATACCTGAAAACCGCCAGAATCTGTGAGTATCGGCCCTTGCCAATGCATAAAATCATGCAAATCTCCATGCGCTTCAATCACATCAGTGCCTGGGGTGATGTCCAAATGAAAAGTATTGCCCAAAATAATTTGTGCACCCGTTTCGCTCACTTCTTCAGGTGTCATTGCTTTGACTGTACCATAAGTACCCACTGGCATAAACGCCGGTGTTTCAACCTCTCCACGATCAAATATCAAAGTACCACGACGGGCTTTGTTATCTGTATTGATTAAGTTAAACTTCACTGTTGCTTTTCCTTAGAATCTTTAGATTGCATTTTCCAAAGACTAGCGTACTGACCATTGGCCTTTAATAACTCATCATGAGTGCCGCTCTCTTTAATTAATCCATCAGACAAAACGATGATTTTATCTGCATCAACAATGGTCGATAATCGATGGGCAATAACCAAGGTTGTGTGTTTACTTGCAAGTCCTTTTAAGGCTTTTTGTACCATCTTCTCAGAATGTGAGTCGAGCGCTGAAGTGGCTTCATCAAAAATCAAAATCGGTGGGTTTTTGAGTAGCACCCGAGCAATGGCTAGGCGTTGCTTCTCACCACCAGAGAGCTTAAGTCCCCGTTCACCAACCAGCGTGTCGTAGCCTTGTGGCAATTGATCAATAAAGCCATCAATAAAACTCAGTTTAGCTGCTCTCTCAACTTCTTCTTTGGTTGTATTTTTCTTACCATAAGCAATGTTGTAATAGATACTTTCATTAAACATAACGGTATCTTGTGGAACAACACCAATAGCCGTTTGTACAGAACGCTGATCTAAAAGCTTAATGTTTTGCCCATCAATTAAAATTTCACCTTTGCTCACGTCGTAAAATCGAAACAGCAATTTAGCTAAGGTTGATTTTCCTGCGCCTGAAGAACCTACAATCGCAACTTTTTGACCTGGCTCAATGACAAAACTAATGTCTTTTAATACTTCGTCTTTGCCTTGATAGGCAAAGGCAACCTGATTAAACTCAACTTTTCCTTTGCTAATCTTTAGATTTGACGCATGATCAATGTCTTGAACTTTAGAAGTCCTCTCGAGTAAATCGAACATATTGTTCATGTCAATAAAATTGTGTTTGATTTGTCGGTAAATAATCCCTAAAGAACCAAGTGGCATAAATAACTGCAACAGTAATGCTTGAATCATAATCAAATCACCCAGACTCAAGTTTTGATCCACCACGCCTTGTGATGCCAATACAAGAATAATGGTAACACCAACGGCAATCACGGCTCCTTGAATAAAATTTAGCGCCGTCATCGAGGTAAAACTTTTGGTGGCAACGTCCTCCCAACGACTCATGGTATCGTCGTAACGATTCACCTCAAAATCTTCTTGATTAAAGTATTTGACCGTTTCGTAATTAATCAAGCTGTCAACGGCATTGGTATTTGCCTCAGATTGCATATCGTTCATTTGATAACGATACTTCATTCGCCAAGTAGTAATGGCTAAAGTTAAACCGATGTAGAGCACCACGGTTACCAATGAAATACTGGCAAAGAACACATCATAATTTACCCATAAAATACCGATTACTAGGCAGATTTCAAAAAATGAAGGCAAGATATTAAAAACAAAAATTGAAAGCAATGTGGAAACACTCTGAGTACCTCGGTCAATATCACGAGTAATGCCACCAATACGACGATTAAGATGAAAAGATAAATCAAGTGTATGCAAATGTTTAAACACGCCCAATGCAATCAGATGCATAGCATGGTAGCGTACCTTTGCAAAAATCGCATCTCTTAACTCGTTAAACAACGAGCTGGCTAATCTAAGTGCTCCGTAAGCAAACAGCATGCCCAGTGGCAAAATCAACAACACATTAGTTTGATCTAACGAATCAACAATTTCTTTTAAAACTACCGGCACTGCAACGTTGGCTAATTTTGCAAAAATTAAAAATAAAGTCGCCAAAGCTACACGAACACGCATTTTTAACAAATACGGCATGAGTTTTTTTAAAACCTTAATGTCTCTGGTTTTAAAATCGTAAGCCTGGGTTTGATTACCTAGTTGCATGCTTATTTAGAAAAAGCCTGATTAATTTGGTCAAAGTCAAAACCTCTGGATTGTAAAAATCGCTTTTGTTTGGCTTGTTCGTTGTATTTCAAAGACGCGAGTGAGCCGTATTTACTTTCTTTAATGGCTTTTGCCAACTCAAACCAATCAAATACAGATAAGTCAAAGTGTTCAATGCCTCGCTGTTTAAGTTCAAGTGTAATTTTAATAGGGCCTTTGCCTTGATTAAAACGCATTTGAATAAAATCTTGTGCGAAGCGCTCATCACTTTGGTAATTTTGTTCAATCAATAAATCAATGGTGTGTTCAATATCACTGGCATCAAAATCTTTGAATGATAGTTTTTGTCTAAGTTCTAATTGTGAATGTTCGCGTCGAACCAGCATCCGCATAGCAACTGCGTAGCATTTTTCTCTACTCGACGCTGTCACCATCACTCATTAATTTTTCGCGAATTTTTCCTTCAATCTTTTGACTTAATTCAGCGTGCTCAATGAGGTAATCTCTAGCATTGTCTTTACCTTGGCCAATGCGTTCACCTTCAACACTATACCAGGCGCCAGCTTTTTCAACAAAGCCTAACTTTACGCCCAAATCAATAATTTCACTTTCACGTGAAATACCTTGGTTATAAAGAATTTGAAATTCAGCCTGCTTAAACGGTGGTGCTACTTTATTTTTCAATACTTTAACACGTGTCTCGTTACCTAGAATCTCGTCACCCTTCTTAATAGCACCAATACGACGAATATCAAGACGCACAGAAGCGTAGAATTTAAGCGCATTACCGCCCGTTGTGGTTTCAGGATTACCAAACATAACGCCAATTTTCATACGCAATTGGTTGATAAAAATTACCATGGTGTTGGTTTTTTTAATGTTTGACGTCAACTTTCTTAACGCTTGAGACATGAGTCTTGCTTGTAAACCCATGTGCGATGCACCCATTTCACCTTCAATTTCAGCCTTAGGTGTAAGCGCTGCCACTGAATCAATGACCACGATATCCACACTGCCTGAACGTACTAACATGTCGGTAATTTCCAAAGCCTGCTCACCCGTATCAGGTTGGGAAATTAATAAATCATCTGTGTTAACCCCTAGACGCTTTGCGTATTGAGGGTCCAGTGCATGTTCAGCATCAATGAATGCTGCCGTACCGCCAAGTTTTTGCATCTCAGCAATCACATGCAAGGTCAAGGTTGTTTTACCTGAAGATTCAGGTCCGTAAATTTCAACCACACGACCACGTGGCAAACCGCCAATACCCAAAGCAATGTCTAAGCTTAAACTACCAGTAGAAACCGCTTCAATATCTGCATGAGCGTTTTCATCGCCCAAGAACATAACGGAACCCTTACCAAATTGTTTATCGATCTGTGCAAGTGCCGCTTTTAAAGCTTGTTTTTTCTGTTCATCCATGCTGTTTCTCCCGAGTAAAATGTGACTATGTTTTATAAAATAAATTTTGACAATTATATCTGAAATATGGGCTCAACTTTTTCAAAAAATGACTCACATTACATGGCGATCGCTCTCAAACTTGCCAATGAAGGAAGGTATGGCGTAGGAGCCAATCCTATGGTGGGTTGTGTGATTGTTAAAGACGATCAAATTATTGCAAAGGGCTATCACCAAACCTTCGGTGAAGCGCACGGGGAAATCAACGCGCTGAAACAAATTGATCACCAAGCCCATGGAGCAACTTTCTACGTTACTTTAGAACCTTGCTCTCATCAAGGTAAAACTCCGCCCTGCGCACAAGCCATTATTGATTCTGGCGCTAAAAAAGTCATCATCGCTCTACTAGATCCTAATCCTTTAGTCAGCGGGAAAGGGATGGCCATGCTTGAAAATTCTGGTATTGAAGTAATAACAGGACTGATGGAAAATAAAGCCCTAGAACTCAACCGTGGTTTTGTTAAACGTATGCAAACGGGATTACCGTTTGTCACTTGTAAAATTGCCATGAGTCTTGATGGCAAAACCTCAATGACCTCTGGTGAAAGTAAATGGATTACGGGTGAGCCCGCAAGGCAAGACGTGCAAAAATTACGCGCTAATCACCAAGCCATTATTACCGGCTCAGGTACCATTATTACTGACAACCCTTCAATGACCGTGCGCCTTAACAATATCAACTCATCACCATTAAGAGTGGTGATTGATAGCAAAAATCAAATACAAGACACGGCTCTCAATATTTTTTCAAACGATGCACCGACGCTAATTCTAAACACCAACAACGTTCAAGTACTTGAATCAGGAAAACTGGATTTAAACGACGCTCTTAAGCATTTGGGCGATCAAGGGATCAACAATGCATTGCTTGAGGCTGGTCCTGGACTTATCGGCGCCATGCTTGAGGCCAAACTCATTGATGAGTTTATTATTTACACGGCACCCATATTGATGGGCAGTGAGGCAAATTCAATGGCAACCTTGGTGTTAAATAAAATGAGCGATAAAATTGAACTCAGTATCAACGACATTAGAATAATTGGCGATGATATTCGTATTAGCGCTAAAATTAAACCATGAAAACCTTAACCAACAAACGCATTGTACTGGGTGTTAGCGGCTCTATTGCTGCTTACAAAGCGCCTGATGTTGTACGTCGCTTGCAAGATTTAGGCGCTGAGGTTCGGGCCATACTCACCCAAGGTGGGGCTAAGTTTATTACTGAGCTATCTTTACAAGCCACCTCAAAAAACAAAGTGCATAACAATTTGTGGGACAATGAAGCCGAATTATCCATGGGGCATATTGAGCTCGCTAAATGGGCTGATGCTATTCTCATAGCTCCAGCCAGCGCCAATACCATTGCTAATTTAAGCGCCGGTAAAGCTTGTGATTTACTCACTAACGTGGTGTTAGCTACTGATGCACCCGTGCTGATCGCACCAGCAATGAACCAACAAATGTATGCCTCATCGGCCGTTAAAGACAACTTATCCGTTCTTCTAGCGCGTAACATCAAACTCATCTCACCTGAATTTGGCGAGCAGGCCTGTGGTGATGTTGGAGAAGGAAGGTTAACCGAGCCCAGTAAAATTGCCAAACAAGTGTCTGAAGTGTTTAGCTCCACAAAACTCACGGGTAAAAAAATACTCATCACACTCGGTGCGACCATCGAACCCATTGACCCTGTTAGATATTTATCTAACCACAGCAGTGGTAAGATGGGAATGGCACTCGCCAGAGCATCAATTGAAGCAGGTGCAAAGGTCACACTGATTTATGGCAATGTATCCATCCCACTGAGTGAAGAATCAACCAATATTTTGGTCGGCAGCGGTGAAGAAATGCATCAAGCCGTTATGGAGAATATTAAAGATCAAGATGTTTTTATTGCCTGTGCAGCCGTGAGTGATTATCGAGTTAAAAACATCGAAAAAAATAAAATAAAGAAAGAAAATACAGAGCTTACTCTTGAACTAATTCCCAATAAAGACATCCTTGTTGATGTCTGCAAATTAAAGCAAAAACCAATTTGCATCGGCTTTGCTGCTGAAACGCAAAATTTGATTGAAAATGCACAAAATAAGCTTAAAAATAAAGGTTGTGATGCCATTATTTTAAACGATGTGTCAAAGCGTGATTTTGGCTTCAAAAATGATGAAAATGAAGTGGTATTTTTAACCAAAAAATACAGTCAAAAAATAGAGAAAAACAGTAAACAAATAATTGGTCGAAAAATTATTGAAATCATCGTTGAAAAATTCTTATAAATAATTAAAAACCTTGTTAAATCAACGTTCAATAGAGTTACTCACAAAACTGTGGATAACTCTGTTTATATCCGGTTAAAAATTATCAAAAATACCGATACATTGCGGATTTCTATGGTTTTGAATAAAAAACAATCAGTTGTTTTTTTTAATTAAAAATCAATGACTTATTAATATTTATAAAAAATATTTTATATTAGAATATGGTTATTTTCTTAACTACCACCATTTTGAGGAAAACTTTTCATGTTCCACGTATTAAATCAAGTGTTTCACGAAATATTAGACTATCATTAAATACCAATTATCTAATCTTCTAATACTTATCAGAATAATCAATTTTATATGCTAATTTATGCCCTAAATTTCCTACTTGGAATCGTGGTATTTTCACTCAAAAATACCACGCAAATAACAAGTTTTGAATGGGGTTTATTTTTAGTGTTAATTTTGAGCTTTTTCGCCCTTTTTAAGCGCCATAAACCTCTCTCGTTTAACATTGCTGTTTTTTTGCTGGGTTTTGCATGGATGAGTCTATTTTCCAGCCAAATTATCAATGCTCAAGTTCCGAATATTCACCTTAATAAGCCACTTCTTGTTCAAGGAAAAATATCACAACTCCCCGAACAAACACATAAGAAAACCAAATTTATTTTTGAGGCTCAAACACCCTTTAAAGGACGTCTAAAATTATCTTGGTATGGAACCAATTACCCGCCATTAAAAACCGGAGACACTTGGCAATTATTAGTCAAACTCAAACGCAATAATGGGTATCAAAATTTAGGCGGATTCGATTATGAAAAATGGCTATTTTATAAACAAATAAATGCTACTGGTTATGTTAGATCGTCCGATTCAAATCATCGCTTGGAAGAAAATCAAACACTGTCCATTGACCAACTGCGCCAAGAGACACGCCGCTCTCTTAGAGTTTTTTTAAAAGATCTTAATTTTGGAGGGGTGATTAATGCATTGATCATTGGTGATCGATCTTTCATTACCGATTCGCATTGGGAGTTGTTTCAATCCACCAACACCACTCATCTTAGTGTTATATCTGGACTTCACATTGGACTAATATCAGGTTTGGTATTTTTATTAACTGCTTTTATTTGGAAACGATGCGCCCCTTGCACTCTGCGCATTCCAGCCCAAGTGATGGGTAGTTATTTTGGCATTTTATCAGCATTACTCTACGCGCTCATTGCTGGGTTTTCCATTCCAACGGGTCGTGCTTTTATCATGGCCAGCGTTGTGTTTATTTCCATTATATTAAGGCGCCACCATAACGTTTGGCAACTTTATGGTATAGCCTTATTATTAACCCTGATGGTCAATCCAGTTAGTATTTTTAGCGTTGGATTTTGGCTGTCCTTTTACGTGGTGGCGGTTATTATTTACGGTGCTGGCCAGCACCGAGACAAGTCTTGGATTTATCGTTTAATTTACATCCAGCTGCTGATTACTCTATCCACCATACCACTGATTGCTTGGTTTTTTAACACGGGATCCATCCTTTCGCCCATTGCTAATCTGGTGGCCATTCCTGTGTTTAGTTTTATCACTACGCCCTTGTCTTTAATCGGCGCATTGTTTGCCTTAAGCAACCTTACTTACCTTGCTGAAATTAGCTTTGAGATCAGTAGTCAATCTTTAATCGCTTTGTCTTACTTATTGGACTATTTGAAAAATTTTAGTTTTAATCTGTGGCATTACACACAAAGCTCTAGCGTTGATTTAATCTTATTTATCAGTGCCATCTTCATTGCTATTTTGCCAAAAGAACTAAAATTAAGAAGATTATCTTTACTAATATTAGTACTAACACTATTCTCACCAACGCCTAAATTAAGCAACAACTCAGCACTCATTACCGTGCTCGATATAGGCCAAGGACTGTCAACACTAGTTCAAACCAGAAACCATATTTTGTTGTTTGATACTGGCGCCGCTTACCCATCTGGATTTAACATGGGCAACAGTGTGATCAACCCTTATCTTAAAACCAAGCAAATTAAATATTTGGATAAAATCATCATCTCTCATGGTGATAATGATCATATTGGTGGGCTAAAAAGTGTACTGGGCGAATTTAATGCACTGGAAATACTTACCTCAGTGCCTGATAAGATTACCCAAACTGCATTAAGGTGTAACTCGGGTCAAACGTGGCAATGGGATGGTGTGTTATTTGAAATACTCAATCCTAGTGAGAATGCTAATTTTAAAGGTAATAACGCCTCATGCGTACTCAAGGTTTCCACTAGAAAATACTCAATACTACTCACCGGTGATATTGAGAAAAAAGCCGAAAAATACTTGGTCAAAACTCACAAAAACAAACTGGATAGCACCATTATGCTATCGCCTCACCACGGCAGCAAAACCTCATCCACGACGGCTTTTCTTAACGCCGTATCACCCGATATTATTATCATCTCTAGTGGTTTTAAAAATCGTTTTAATCACCCGGCCAAAACAATCACCGATCGATACAATGATCACAACATACAAAGTATCAACACCAATTGTGCTGGGCAAATTGAGATTGGATTAGCTGATGAGATTACAATTTCAAAATACAGAAAAAAACATCAGCGATTCTACATGCGCCAATGCGAAACCCTTTAATAGTGGCGAATCTCACTCACTCGATCACCTAATAAGTCATCCAGTTCTTCGCTAAGTTGCTGCTTAGGTGATACAAAATAACTCTGTGGAAGTAGCAATTGACCCTCAAGATTGTCGTATTGATATAAAAATTTGACCGGACACTGACCGTGATGTTCATGCAACACATCAGACAGCTGATTAAACAATGTTTGATGTTCAACCTTAAGTTTAATCTCAACACTTTTAAAGAAACTATCAAAACTGTCAATTTCATCAACGATGAGCTGATACTCATCACCAAATTTTTTGTTCTTTTTTATTTTGGCAGAAATCACAACAATCTCATTAGCGATGAGTTTATCGCTGAGTGGTCCAAGGGCTCTTGGAAAGATAACAGCACTGAGTTTAGTCGAGCCATCTTCAATGATGATGCTGGCCATTTGATCGCCACTTCTTGTGGTAATATAGCGCAATTCTGAAATTAAAGCCAACACACGTACTTCCTTATTGTTTCTAAGCACTGTATCTTTAGGCAAAGTTACACCAATGCGTTTTAAATCATCTTTGTATTCATCGGTTGGATGGTCGTAAAAATAATAACCCATCACGCTCTTTTCAAGTTTCAGTCTTTCTTTAAACGAAAATCTTGGACAAGGATCGTAACTCAACTCATATTCTGCGTGTTCTTGAATGCTGTTAAACAAAGTATTTTGCCCGTTGGTTTGGTCATTTTGTCTTTGCTCCGCTTGCTTAACGGCCTTTGGATAAGTTTTGAGCAAACTAGCCCTATCAACGCCAAATACATCAAAAGCACCGCTGTAAATCAAAGCCTCAATAGCGCGTTTATTAAGCGATTTCTTTTCAATACGTGCACAAAATTCAAACAAGTCTTTGTACTCGCCACCCGCTTCTCGCTCTGCTACCAAAGTTTGTACCAAGGCTTCACCAACCCCTTTAATAGCCCCTAAACCATAAACAATGGTTTTATCATCTTTAATGCTAAACTCATAATCCGACTCACAAACGTTTGGTCCATTAACGATTAAACCCATGTTTTGCACCTCACCAATGGTAAATGCAATTTTATCAGTATCATCCATTTTGTCCGAAAGTACCGATGCCATGAAAGCCGCTGGATAATGCGCTTTAAGCCACGCTGTTTGATAGGAGATATAAGCGTACGCCACTGAGTGCGACTTGTTAAACCCATAGCCTGAAAATTTATCAATCAGATCGAAGATTTCATTGGCTTTTTCTTTTTTAATTTTTTTCTTAGCCGCACCCTTAACAAAAACATCTCGCTGTTTTTCCATTTCTGAGGCGATCTTTTTTCCCATTGCACGACGCAATAAATCCGCGCCACCGAGCGAGTAACCAGCCATTACTTGGGCAGATTTCATTACTTGTTCTTGGTACAAAAACACACCATTGGTTGGTTTAAGAATTTCCTCAAGCATTGGGTGTGGGTATTTAGCGTCTTCACCGTGTTTTACATTAATGTAGTCATCCACCATGCCTGCACCTAATGGCCCTGGTCGATAAAGCGCCAGCATGGCAACAATGTCTTCAAACGAATCGGCTTTGAGTTTTTTTAAATACCCGCGCATACCATCAGACTCCAGCTGGAAAATTCCGGTAGTGTCACTGCGTTGTAATAGTTTATACACGGCTTTATCGTCCAGCGACAAAGCATCAATATCAATCAGCTCATCGCTTAAGCCTTTAGCGTGAATCATTTTTACGGTTTTATCAATCACCGTTAAATTTGATAATCCTAAAAAGTCAAATTTAACCAATCCTAACGCTTCAACGTCTTTCATGTCAAACTGTGAAACCACGCCATCGGATTCACCAGGACCTTTGTAAATAGGGCAAAAATCACTGATCTTGCTCGGTGCAATCAACACGCCACCCGCGTGCGTGCCAACATTACGTACCAAGCCTTCTAACTCTAACGACAGGTCAATAAGTGCAGTTACGCTCTCTTCAGAATCGTACCTTTGTTTAAGTTCTTCGGAATACCATTTGTCCTTATCTTCCTTTGAGTCTTTTTGGTCAAAAATACCCAAAGCTCTTGAGAGGTTTATTTTTAAATCATTAGGGATTGACTTAGATATCCTATCGCTAAACCCATAAGGGTGTCCTAAAACACGACCTACATCGCGCACAACACCTTTTGCCGCCATCTTACCGTAAGTAATGATTTGCGACACTTTCTCTTGACCGTATTTTTTAGCCACGTAGGTAATCACTTCATCACGACGATCGGTACAAAAATCAATGTCAAAATCTGGCATGGATACGCGCTCAGGGTTTAAAAAACGCTCAAATAATAACTCATGCTTAATGGGGTCAACGTTGGTAATGCCAAGCGCATAAGCCACCAAAGATCCTGCGCCAGAGCCTCGACCTGGGCCAACGGGAATGTCATTATTCCTAGACCAGGCAATGAAATCTGCCACAATTAAAAAATACCCTGGGAAGTCCATTTGCACAATGACTCCCAGCTCAAACGTTAATCGTTCGTCATAAATCTTGCGATTGGCTTTTATTTTTTCAAGACGCTTGCCTAAACCAGCCTTAGATTCTTGTTCGAAAAATTGAGCAATGCTTAAACCTTCAGGCACAGGAAAATTGGGTAAATAATTTTTCTTATGCAACTCAAAGTGTAAATTACAACGCTTGGCAATCTCAACACTATTGGCTAATAGCTGTGGCAAATCGGAAAATAGTGCAGCCATTTCATCCGCTGATTTTAAATATTGCTCAGCACTGTAGAATTTTTCACGGCGTGCGTCATCCAAAAGCTTACCTTGTGAAATACAAATTCTAGCCTCGTGCGCTTGATAATCCGATGCCACTAAAAACTCCACATCGTTAGTAGCCACCAAAGGAATGCCTGACTCAAGCCCTAACTCAAGACAAAGGTGTAAGTATTTTTCATCATTAGCACGTCCGGTTCTTTGCACACTAAGATAAAAACGATCCGTAAATACCGAAGCCCAAAATTGCACTTTTTCCCGAGCCTCCAACGCCTGATTTGCCATTAAATGATGGGCAACATCACTGCGAGTGTGTGGGGCAATCATGATCAACCCTTGATGATGATTTACCAACTGTTCAGTGGTAATACTTACCCCTTCCACACTTTGTCCATGAAGGTAAGACAGTGAGATTAATTCTGAAAGATTGGCATAACCTTGACGGTCTTGACACAGTAACAATACTGAAAAATTTTGAGCCTTATCTTTAACCGTTAACTCTGCACCAAAAATAGGCTTAATACCGTTAGAGATGGATTTTTGATAGAATTTAACCGCCGCAAAAAGATTGCCCACATCGGTCAAAGCAATGGCTTTCATGCCTAAATCTTTAGTTTTATCGATGAGTTTTGGTATGCGTATTAAACTATTCTTAACAGAATATTCACTGTGACAATGAAGATGAACAAAATCAATATTGGGCATTAAATCATTTTATGAAAATAAAAAAACTAAAAATACAAGGGAACTTTTATTGTATTTTACAACTAATAAATTGAAATTATATACCCAACTTCTATAATTAAACATTACTCAAAAAAATAAAATATTCTGGCTCAGAATAAAATTTAGAAAATAATGAGAATCAATATTATTTAAGTCAGAAAATCTTTAAAAATAGCTTAAAAGTACATTTTTAAGCTGTAATATCGGTCATTTTTATTGAAATCCATCGAGAATTTAAGGTTTTTATAAAAATTTTAGAAATAATGTGAATTGTAAAAAACAACGGAGGAATGTGTTGTTTTGGTCTTTTTTTTAGCTTGCTTTGCTGGCCTTAAGGAAACTATCCCAGCTAAGCCATTGATCTTCATAAGCCCCTCGAGGATCTGAAGGCAGATCTGCATGAATGTCCTTGTAAGATATTTGATAATCTAATTTGGTAACAACGGGTAGTACGTAATCCTTAATCAAGTCCATTGCCTCGTTGTACTCAATATAGGTTTTCTTATTTCTCATTAATTGATTTTTTTAGAGTTAAAAAAATGCCCCAATTAAGGGGCATTTTATTTTTTTCAGTTTTGCTTAGAAACTAGGACCCGCAGAGCCAGCAACGGAGGCTTGCGCCAAAGCGTTGATTGCTTGCGTATGAGCTTTCTTAGCCAATGCCGTTGCGGCATTAACTTTTCCAGCTTTGTGTAGCTTCTTAGCTTCTTTAATCATCGCACCGGTATCACGCCATGCCATGCTAGCTGACAATGCCGAAGCATAATCTGCTTCCGCAGCGCCAATAGCTGCTGAAAACGCATCACCTGATGAGCCAGCGTTCCAGTTATGAGCACTTGGTAAAAAATCAGCTGCTTGAGTTGACAAAGCAAGTACCGTTAAAGTTGTTAGTAATATTTTTTTCATCATATTCTCCTACTTTCTGTAACGATCAGCACTGATCTCAATACCGTTGCTCATCGCTTGATGGAAGAACTCCATATCACGATACTCTGAACTTTGTGCCATCAATGGCTTAGCACGCATGTTCTTATAACAACCACCGTAACGACGATGAAGTGTACCAATACCGCCCCACTTCGCACGATACATTGGCACGTGTGACGTGTGACCTAGTGCTGGTGATAAGATATCCGCACGTGCTTTTTTGCCTGCGTTGTACACATGACAATCAGCACAAGACATGTTAAACTGACCACGCTTAGCATAGAAAGTGGCTTTACCTCTTTCATAAGCTGCTTTTGCACCATCAGATTCAACTTTTACGTTGATCTTCTCACCAGCTGCTTGGTCAGAAATCCAAGAACTGATTCTGGCAATTTTGCCTTTCATCGTGCCCATCTTCTTGCCAGTTTGCTCGGTGTAACATCTACGAATTGTTCCTTCCAGTGTTACCACTGTGCCGGCTGCATCATCATAGTATGGATGAGCCAAACGTGCTGCCGCTGGATCTTTCAACGCCGAACATTTACCTAAACCAAATTTCTCGAACTCTTCTCCGCCCTTTTCAACAGCTTCCTCGTACGGAGGAATACCATCTAGGATTTCCTCGAATTGGTCTCTTGAACCTGCATCTAGTGCATACACACCAATGGTGTAGTCTGCAAACTCAACACTTGGATTCTGTTTTTTAAAGTAGCCTTGAAAGGCTTTAATGTCAGCACCTACGTCCGTACCAGCGGATGCAGTACCAATCATTAAACCCAAACTGACTACTGCAGTTATTAGCTTTTTCATTAATCTCTCCTCAATAATATCGGTTATTTAGATTTTGCAGTTGCAGAACCTGTTTTACCTTTATTGTCCTTATATTTAAGCTCAATAGTGTCGCCTTTAGCGCCAGGAACGTTAAACTTAAAATACGGATCCTTAGAAATTGAACTACCAATATCAGCATCAACCACTTTAGTACCATTGTGTGATACAACCATGTGCACAATATGATTGGCAGGTACTAATTTACCCTTCTTCTTACGAAGACCAGTTTCCATTGGATGCTTGATTAAACACTTAATACCGATAACGCCTTTTCTAGCCTTAGGCTTTAATTTAATTTTTCCCATTTTTTATTCTCCTTTAATAATCTAATTAGTTAATTAACCGCCACAGCCGCCAATCGTTACTTTCACTTCCTGTGAAACTTTAGTTGTTGCACCACCGGCCGTTACTAAAGCATCTACTGGAGAAGTTTTACCCATTTTAATACGGGTAGAAACATAACCTTGAGCACCTGATAAGTTAAACGAAGCTGCTAATGGTGTACCGTTGTTCTTAACATAGAAAGAAATGTTAGTCACGCCGTCCATCTTAGAAGCATCAACTGTCATTGGTACTACCGCACCATTCTCAGCGATTTTAGGCGCTTTGAACTTAAATGAACCTTTACCAGCACTTGCAGATGAAGCACCTGCTGCATCAGACTTAGCTTTAAAAGCTGCTGTATTAGCAAAAACCATACTTGGTGTTAGTAAGCCTGCGCCTACTGCCGTTGCAACTGCAGAACCTGCCATTGCACTTTTTAGAAATAATCTTCTTTTCATCTTATTCTCCTTATTTTGTGTAAATGAAATCTGTGATTTGATCAATTTGCTTCTCAGTCAGTGCTTGGTGTTTACCAAACGGAGGCATAATTGTTTGTGGATTTTTCACCGTTGCATCCCAAATTTGCGCCCTTAGAACTGCTTTGTCTGGAAATCTTGCCTTCATGGCAAGTAATGGTGGACCGACATTTCCTGGTAAATTACCACCTGGAATCATGTGACACGCTAGGCAATTACCCAACTTACGACCGAAAGTAACTTCTTCGCCCGTCATCTCTTTAGCACCTGCCTCCATTGGTAACATAAACAATGTTGCCAGTGTTACAACCGCCGAGATAGAAGAAATGGTTTTCTTCATACTTCTCTCCTCTTATATATAAAAAAATAAACCCCTACTAAGATCTTAAAATCTTATGAACCTACAATAATAACCGTTTAAAAAGTATTTGCAACACTTTTATGGAACATTAATATAGATTAACTTAAATTTGTTCGGCTGCTTTAATCAAGGCCTGAGCTTTATGCATAGTTTCATCCCATTCTGATTGGGGAATAGAATCATACACAATCCCTGCTCCAGCTTGTACGTAGAGGGTTTGATCTTTAATAATAGCAGTACGGATGGCAATCGCCATGTCCATACACCCGTGCCAAGATAAATAACCGATGGCGCCCGAATAAACATTACGCTTTAGGTTTTCTACCTCGTTAATAATTTCCATGGCACGTACTTTTGGAGCGCCACTGAGTGTTCCTGCTGGAAAAGTTGCTCTTAAGACATCAATAGCACTCATGCCGTCTTTGAGTTCACATTCTACATTTGATACGATGTGCATCACATGTGAATAACGCTCAACAAACATTTTATCCGTCAACACCACGGTACCAGTTTTGGCAATACGACCAAGATCATTACGACCAAGATCAATCAACATTAAATGCTCAGCAATTTCTTTTTCATCGGCCAACAGGTCTTTTTCTAAAGCTAGATCTTCCTCCTCATTTTTTCCGCGAGAGCGCGTACCGGCTATGGGACGAACCGTTGCTTTTCTATTGCTATCCACTTTGGTGAGAATCTCAGGAGAAGAGCCTACAATCATCACATCATCTAGATTAAGGTAATACATGTAAGGCGATGGATTGAGTCGTCTTAATTGGCGGTAAAACTCAATGGCAGGTGCTTTAAATTTACAACTGAGTCGTTGTGAAGGAACCACTTGCATGACATCGCCAGCAACGATGTATTGTTGAATGTCTTTAACCGCTTGTTTGTAGTTTTCTTCTCCAAAACTGGAAATAAAATCTTCACTATGGATGTTATCGGATTGATAATCTGTCGGTGCGATTGGTTGTTTAACTTGTTCAGAAATTTCAGTCAACCTGTCTAAGGCCTCATTAAAAGTTTGCTCATCAGGATTGATGTGCGTGATTAAAAAAGCCTTGTTGAGTAAATTGTCAAACACTACTAAATCATTAGAAACCATGAACAAAATATCGGCAATGCCAAGTTCATCGGTTTTATTAATTTTTGACAATCTTGGCTCAATGTAGCGAATAATCTCGTAACCAAAATAACCCACTAAACCGCCGTTAAAATCAGGCAATTCATCAATAACTGGTACTTTGTATTGTTGTTGATATTGCTCAATCCATGCCAGAGGATCTTCGACGTTAAAAGATTCTACAAGTTCGGAATTTTTCTCAATGCGAATTTCATAATCAAATACTTTGATAACGGTTTGAGCGCTCAGGCCAATCATCGAATAACGACCCCATTTTTCACCACCTTGAACCGATTCGAAAAGATAAGAATACGGCGTATTTCCAAGTTTTAAATAAAGACCAAGCGCGGTATCGGTATCAAGGACAATCTCCTTAAAAACTGGAATGTGGTTGTAGCCATCAGCGCTGTATTGATCAAAACTTGATTTGTTCATACGTGCATTTTAAACCACAGAATGTAAAAAAACCGCACTAACTCACATTAGCACGGTTTTTTATTTAAGCTTGAAGAGTTGCTCTTATTCTTCGACTGGCGTTTCTGCTTCCGATTCAGCGCCCACTTCGCTTAGTTGTGCTGATAATGCAGCTTCAGCATCGGCCGCTTGCATCACATTTTCTGCGCGTTTAGCACGACGCTCTTGATGATGTACAAAGCCTGTTCCTGCTGGAATTAAACGACCAACGATCACATTCTCTTTCAAGCCTTTAAGTGTATCTACACGGCCCGTGGTTGACGCCTCAGTTAATACTCGAGTGGTCTCTTGGAACGATGCAGCTGAAATAAACGACTCTGTTGCTAACGAAGCTTTAGTGATACCCATTAGTAACCTTTGGTAAACAATCAAATCTTTACCTTGCGCCTTGAGGTGTTTATTTGCTTCAATAACACGAACGTATTCAGCCGTTTCACCATTAACAAAACGACGAATCGCCTGTGTCAAGAATTTCAACTTTACGTAACATTTGCTTCACGATCACTTCAATGTGTTTGTCTGAAATCTTCACACCTTGCAAACGATAAACATTTTGCACTTCTTTAATGATGTAGTTGGCCAATGCCTCTACGCCCAATAAGCGCAAGATGTCGTGCGGATTAGAAGGGCCGTCTGAAACAACATCGCCCTTAACCACTGATTCGCCATCAAATACATTGATTTGACGCCATTTATGAATCATCATTTCCGTGGCTTCTCCTTCTTCAGAAGTAATGATCAAGCGATCTTTACTCTTAGTAGAACTACCAAAACTAATCAAACCCGTTGCCTCTGCAAGCAACGAATGGTCTTTGGCTTTACGCGCTTCGAATAAATCAGCAACACGTGGTAAACCACCAGTGATGTCACTGGTTTTTGATAAATCTTTAGGAATCTTAGCAAGGATCTCACCCGCTGAAATGACTTGATTATCTTCCAGATGAATTTTCACGTTGGATGGTAAGTAGTGTGTTGATAAAACCATTTCTGCATCTTTCTCATCAACTAATTTAATGAGTGGCTTCAAGCCTTTAGCGACTATTGATCTTTCTGCTTCATCAATGATCTCAAAGAAGGTTAAACCGGTTAATGGATCTGTGTTTTTGTTAACAGTAATACCCTCAACAAAATCAACAAAAATCACTTGTCCAGATTGCTCTGCAATGATTGGGTGCGTGTGCGGATCCCAATCTGCAATTTTATCTTTCGCCTTAACACTACCACCGTCTTTAATGTGAACAATCGCACCGTATGGAACCTTGTAGCGCTCTCTTTCTTGACCTTGTTCATTACGAATGGACATTTCTGATGAACGAGATACCACTACCAAGTCTCCATTAATGTTGGTAATAAATTTCATGTTTTCAAGATGAACCACACCATCAATATTAACGTTAATACTGTTAACCGCTGTTGACGCAGAAGCCGCGCCACCAATGTGGAACGTACGCATGGTTAACTGAGTACCAGGCTCGCCAATCGATTGTGCTGCAATGACGCCCACGGCTTCACCCACACCAATCTTATGGCCACGTGCCATGTCGTTGCCATAACAAGATGCACACACGCCATAGCCAGTATCACAAGTAATGGTAGAACGAACTTTAATGAATTCAATGCCTAATTCGTTAATTTTGTCTGAATCGTTTAATGAGATTAAATGACCTTTTTCTAAGAAAACTTTCTTAGACTCCGGCATTAACACCTCTCCCACAGTAACACGACCAAGTACTGCATCGCCTAAAGTTTGTACGATGTTGCCACCTTCAATCACTGCCTTCATGATCAAACCATTTTCAGTACCACAATCTTCTTCAGTCACCACTAAGTCTTGACCAACATCAACCAAACGACGTGTTAAATAGCCTGAATTAGCTGTTTTTAGTGCTGTATCGGCCAAACCTTTACGAGCACCGTGCGTTGAAATAAAGTATTGCATGTTATTCAAACCTTCACGGAAGTTTGAAGTAATTGGCGTTTCAATGATGGACCCATCTGGCTTAGCCATTAGACCACGCATACCAGCTAACTGACGAATCTGTGCTGGAGAGCCTCTAGCCCCTGAATCAGCCATCATGTAAATTGAGTTAAACGATGGTTTCTTTTCAGTTTTTCCTTGTGCGTCTGTCGTTTCTTCAAAACCCACTTCGTCCATCATGGCTTTTGCTACTTTCTCCGAAGTGCGTGACCAGATATCAATCACTTTGTTATAACGCTCACCATCCGTTACCACGCCCGATGCAAACTGCTGTTGCACGTCTTTTACTTGCGCTTCTGCCTCTTCGATCATACCTGCTTTAGTGCTAGGAATAATCATGTCATTTGAGCAAAATGAAATGCCTGATTTAGTTGAATACTGGAAACCCATGTACATCATCTGATCGGCAAAAATAACCGTTTCTTTTAATTCTTGAGAACGGTAACAAACGTGAATCAAATTCGAAACTACTTTTTTGGTAATGGCTTCGTTGATTAAATCAAACGATAAACCGGCCGGTAAGATTCTTGAAAAAATTGCACGGCCAACCGTGGTATCAACAATGCGTGTTGAACTTGGTTGATATTTTTTATCAACTTTTTCATAGTCTTGAATACGCAATTTAACTTGCGCATGTAAAGTTGTTGCACCTGACTCATAAGCATTCAATGCTTCAGTAGCGTTGGCAAAAATCATGCCTTCACCTTGTTGATTCACCATCTCGCGTGTCATGTAGTACAAGCCCAAAATTACGTCTTGTGAAGGCACAATAATCGGATCACCACTAGCAAGGTGCAATACGTTATTAGAGGCTAACATTAATGTTCTTGCTTCGAGTTGTGCTTCTTCAGATAATGGCACATGTACCGCCATCTGGTCACCGTCAAAGTCAGCATTAAATGCACCACAAACTAATGGGTGTAACTGAATCGCCTTACCTTCAATCAATAACGGCTCAAACGCCTGAATGCCTAAACGGTGCAAAGTTGGTGCACGATTAAGTAATACTGGATGTTGGTGCACTACTTTTTCTAAAATATCCCAAACTTCTGGTGTTTCCATCTCAACCAGTTTTTTAGCGGCTTTGATTGTAGAAGCCAAACCTTGAGTTTGCAAACGATTATAAATAAATGGCTTAAATAATTCTAATGCCATTTTCTTTGGTAAGCCACATTGGTGAAGCTTAAGATAAGGACCACAAACAATAACTGAACGACCCGAATAATCCACTCGTTTACCGAGTAAGTTTTGACGGAATCGACCTTGCTTACCTTTAATCATATCTGCGATTGATTTTAATGGACGACGGTTGTTGCCCATTACTGCACGACCACGACGACCATTGTCAATCAATGAGTCCACAGCTTCTTGAAGCATGCGTTTTTCATTACGAACAATAATTTCTGGTGCATCTAATTCCAATAAACGACCTAAACGGTTGTTACGATTGATTACACGACGGTACAAATCATTCAGATCAGAAGTTGCGAAACGACCACCATCAAGTGGCACCAAAGGTCTTAAATCAGGTGGAAGAATTGGCAATACATTAAGTACCATCCACTCAGGTTTATTACCCGATTGAATTAATGAATCAATTAACTTAAGGCGCTTATTGTATTTCTTAAGCTTAGTCTGGCTCTTTGTATTTAAACTGTCTTCACGTAAATTAGCGGCTTCTTTTTCAAGCTGCATTTCTTTTAAAACGTCTTGAATGGCTTCTGCACCCATCTTCGCTTCAAACTCATCATCGCCAAATTCGTCCAATGCATCAAAGTACATTTCCTCGGTTAATAACTGTTTGTGAACCAATGGTGTTGAGCCTGGATCAGTGACTAAAAATGCTTCAAAATACAACACACGCTCAATGTCTTTAAGTGTCATATCCATGAGCAAGCCTAAACGTGAAGGTAGAGACTTTAAATACCAAATGTGTGCAACCGGTGCGGCTAATTCAATGTGTCCCATGCGCTCACGACGCACCTTAGAGAACGTCACTTCAACGCCACATTTTTCACACACTACGTTACGGAATTTCATGCGCTTGTATTTACCACACAAACATTCAAAATCTTTCATTGGACCAAACACTTTGGCACAGAATAAACCTTCTCTTTCAGGCTTAAAAGTACGATAGTTAATGGTTTCAGGTTTTTTTACCTCACCAAAGGACCATGAACGAATCTTCTCAGGAGAAGCCAGTCCAACTCGAATCGCATCAAAATCTTGTTCTTTATTTTGTTGTTTTAAAATTTGTAATAAATCTTTCATCGGATTCTCCTAATTAATGTTGCTCAAGTTCAACGTCAATACCCAGTGAACGGATCTCTTTCACCAGTACGTTGAATGATTCTGGCATCACTGATTCTGTCAGGTTCACACCATCAACAATACTCTTGTACATTTTCGCACGACCGGCAACGTCATCTGATTTCACCGTTAGCATTTCACGCAACGTGTGTGCTGCGCCATAAGCTTCAAGCGCCCAAACTTCCATCTCACCGAAACGTTGACCACCAAACTGTGCTTTACCACTAAGCGGTTGCTGAGTAACTAATGAATAAGGACCTGTTGAACGTGCGTGCATCTTATCGTCAACCAAGTGGTTAAGTTTCAGCATGTGCATGTAACCAACCGTTACAAGGCGATCAAATGCCTCACCCGTGCGACCATCGTAAAGTTGCTCTTGGCCTGACTCTGGTAAATCGGCTAACTTAAGTAACGACTTAATATCGTCTTCCTTAATGCCGTCAAACACTGGGGTTGCCATTGGCACACCGCCACGTAAGTTTCTTGCCAATTCAATGATTTCTTCATCACTAAACGAATTAAAGTCTTCTTTCTTACCGTAAGAATTGTAAACCTTATCTAAGAAAGCCCTGATTTCTTTAACCATGGTTTTCTTCTGCTCGTCTAACATTACAGCAATCTTATGACCCAAGCCTTTAGCTGCATAACCTAAATGAACTTCCAATACTTGGCCTACGTTCATACGCGATGGTACGCCTAATGGGTTAAGCACTACATCGACGGTAGAACCATCTTCAAGGTACGGCATGTCTTCAATTGGAGACACTCGAGAGATTACACCTTTGTTACCGTGACGACCCGCCATCTTGTCACCCACTTGGAGTGTTTTACGTGTGGCCACATAAACTTTAACCATTTTCATAACGCCCGGTGGTAATTCTGCACCCTCTTCAATCTTAGCGCGCTCTTCTTCGAAGAACTTGTCAAACTCAACTTGCTTAGCCTTCGCTTGCTTAACAAGCGCTGCCACTTCTTTATTCACCGCTGCATCTTCAACTTTAAGCTTCGCAATGTCAGAATTATCTAATGGCTTCATTGTTTTGGCGTTAAGTTTATCACCGGCTTTAATATTACTAACACCCTTAGTAACGGTATTACCCGAAAGCTTAAGGCGAACTCGGCGGTAAATATCGCCATCAATAATACCAAATTCATCATCGATGTCTTTTCTGATCTTAGCCAAGCGATCTTCATCAATGCTCAATGCTCTTGAATCTTTTTCAACACGGTCACGGGTAAAGACTTGAACGTCGATAACCACACCGGATTTTGATGCACCAATGCGCAATGAGGAATCTTTAACATTATTGGCCTTTTCACCAAAAATGGCACGTAATAATTTCTCTTCTGGAGAGAGAACAGTTTCACTCTTAGGCGTTACTTTGCCTACCAAGATGTCACCACCCTTAACACGGGCACCTACGTAAACCACACCAACTTCATCAAGCTTAGCTAGTGCTGATTCGCTTACGTTTGGAATGTCGGCAGTAATCTCTTCTGGGCCTAATTTAGTATCACGAGAATAAGCGGTTAATTCTTCAATGTGAATAGTTGTGTAGCGATCTTCTTGCACCACTCTTTCTGAAATTAAAATTGAATCCTCAAAGTTATAACCGTTCCATGGCATGAAGGCGATCTTCATGTTTTGACCTAATGCCAACTCACCTAAATCAGTTGAAGGGCCATCAGCTAATACATCACCAATTGCAACTTTATCACCCGTGTTTACCAAAGGTTTTTGGTTAATACAAGTATTTTGATTAGAACGAGAATATTTAGTTAAATTATAAATATCAACACCTAACTCGCCTGCTTTGGCTTGCTTTGAATCCACTCGAATTACAATACGAGAAGCGTCCACTGCTTCAACCACACCGCCGTGTTTGGCTGTCACGCAAACGCGTGAATCGGTTGCCACAACGCGCTCAATACCAGTACCTACCAATGGCTTTTCAGCACGCAATACAGGCACAGCTTGGCGTTGCATGTTTGAACCCATCAGTGCACGGTTTGCATCATCATGCTCCAAGAATGGAATCAGTGACGCTGCCACGGATGAAATCTGCTTAGAGTCAATGTCGATCAAGGTAACGTCTTCAGAATTCACTAATACAAACTCGTTTTTACGACGACATGGAATCAGATTGTCCATCAGTTGACCTTTACTACTTACTGCAGCATTGGCTTGTGCAATCGTGTGCTCAAGCTCGTCAATCGCTGAAACGTAAATAATTTCATCGGTTACTTTTCCGTCTTTAACCACTTGATACGGAGTCTCTAAGAAGCCGTAATTATTGGTTTTAGCATATACTGCCAAAGTGTTGATCAAGCCAATGTTTGGACCTTCCGGTGTTTCAATCGGGCACAAACGGCCGTAATGCGATGGATGCACGTCACGCACTTCGAAGCCAGCACGTTCACGCGTTAAACCACCTGGACCCAGCGCCGAAATACGGCGCTTATGAGTCACACCCGATAAAGGATTTACCTGATCCATAAACTGTGAAAGTTGAGACGAACCAAAGAACTCTCTAACGGCTGCCGATACTGGCTTAGAATTAATCAAATCTTGTGGCGTTAATTCATCCGTTTCAGCTAAATTAAGACCTTCTCTTACGGCTTTTTCAACACGCACCAAACCAATTCTAAATTGGTTTTCAATCATCTCACCAATGGCTCGAACACGACGATTGGCCAAAGTATCAACGTCATCAACGCTGTCATTACCATTTTTAATATTAATTAACAACTTAAGGACACTAATGATGTCATCGTTAGTTAATACGTGTTCACCCGTTTCTGACTTAATGCCTAAACGGCGATTAAGTTTCATGCGGCCCACTTTAGACAGATCGTAACGATCGTTCTTAAAGAATAAGTTGTTGAACAATAAGTTAACCGCGTCTTCTGTTGCAGGCTCACCCGGACGCATTACATGGTAAATGGACATACGAGCTTCCAACTCAGTTTGAGTCTCATCAAGACGCAACGTGTCTGAAATGTAAGCACCACCTTCAGATTCATTAATATAAAGAATTTCGATTTTTTTAACTTTATTAGTACCAAGTGCTTCTAGCACCTCTTCAGAAATCACAGTATTAGCTGCAAACAAGATTTCACCAGTTTCTTTATCGATTAAATCTTCTGAAATTACCTTATCTAATAAATACTCAAGTGGAGCATTGATTGATTTAACCTTGGATTTTTCTAAAATTTTTGTGTGTTTAGCCGTAATACGACGACCTTTTTCAACAACAACATCTTTGCCAGAAATAATATCAAATTCTGCAATCACACCACGTAATTTTTCAGCTGATAAACCTACATCGCAAGATTTTGCTTTTAACTTAACGTTCACTTTTCCAAAAAAAGTATCAAGAATCTCGCTACCATTAAGGCCCATTGCACGCAACAATGTAGTTACTGGTAATTTTCTACGGCGATCAATTCTAGCGTATAAGTGTTCGTGATGATCAAATTCAAAATCCAACCATGAACCACGGTAAGGAATAACGCGTGATGAGAATAAAATCTTACCCGAAGAGTGTGTTTTTCCCTTATCGTGTTCAAAAATAACACCTGGGGATCTGTGTAGTTGCGACACCACAACACGTTCTGTGCCATTAATTACAAACGTACCGGTTTCGGTCATTAATGGTAATTGGCCTAAATAAACATCTTCTTCGATGATTTGTTTAACTCGGCGTTTTTTCTTTAAGGTTGAACCATTCTTATCAAATAAAACTAAATTAAGCTTAACGCGTAAAGTTGAGGCAAAAGTTACGCCACGCAACTTACACTCTTTAACGTTAAATTTAGGTTCTTGTAATTCGTAATCAACGTATTCAATTTCTGCATAGCCATTAACCGCTGTTATCGGGAAAACTGATTGAAATACTCCGTGTAAACCAACATCTTTTTTATTTTTTTCACCGGCTTGGATAAAACCATTGAATGAGTCGATCTGGATAGCCAGTAAATCTGGTTCGGTTAAAATTGATTCTCTTGAACCAAAATTATTTCTAATTCGCTTTTTTTCAGTGAATGAATAAGCCATGAATACCTCGCATTAATTGATTATTACTTATAAGAATTTCTTCTTACATTAAAAACACCAAAATCCCCTTGTGGGGATTTTGGGTAACACACAGAACTAATTACTTAAGTTCTACGCTAGCGCCTGCTTCTTCAAGCTGCTTCTGAATTTCTTCAGCTTCAGCCTTAGATGCACCTTCTTTGATAACCGCATCTGCAGATTCAACCATGTCTTTAGCCTCTTTAAGACCTAAACCAGTGATTGAACGTACTGCCTTAATAACAGCAACTTTCTTTTCACCGAACGATGTCAATACAACATTGAACTCTGATTTTTCTTCTACTGCGCCGCCAGCATCTGCTGCTGCCGCTGCTGGTGCTGCTGCCGCTGCCGCTGCTGATACACCAAACTTCTCTTCCATTGCTGAAACTAATTCAACAACATTCATTACAGACATGTCTGCAATTGCATTTAAAATATCGTCATTTGATAATGCCATGATATTTACTCCTTTTTTTATTTATTATTGTTTTTGGTCACGAACTGCCGCTACCACTCGAGTTACTTTTGTTGGAACTTCATTCAAAGTTCTTGCTAGTTTCTCTACCGGTGCTAACATGAGTGCCATAACCAGACTGATCGCTTGATCTTTCGTTGGTAAGTCTGCAATACGCTTAAGCTGATCTGCATCTACAAATTCACCTGAAACGCCCAAACCTTTAACGACTAAATCTTCATTTTCTTTAACAAAGTTTTTGAAAACTCGTGCTACTGCGCCTGGGTCTTCTTGCGAAAAACCAAGGATTACAGGCCCACTAAGTACCGGTAATACACACTCACACGTTGTCTTCGCTAATGCTATTTTTGCTAATGTATTTTTTACTACACGTAAAGTTACATCGGCATCCAGTGCATTGGCACGAAGATCAGTCATTTGTTCAACACTTAATCCGCGATACTCGGCCACGCCAACAGAAATTGCACTATCTGCTAGTGAATTTACTTGTTCGACAACAACCTTTTTTGCTTCAAGATTTAGAGCCATTTGCCTCTCCTGAACAGTTTAAAAAAGAAAGTTATATTTATAACTTTCGCCACAGAGTATTCACATACCCTCTACATAGGCAGACCAGAAAACCGATCAATTAAACAAACACACCAGAAGGAATGTTTGCACCCATGGTCTTTGAGGTCAGTCAGAATAAATCTGAGACCCAAAGAATTCTTTTTAGTGAATGGTTAAATATCCACTGATGCTAAATCAACACTTAGACCTGGGCCCATGGTTGAAGAAACATTCATTTTTTTGAAATAAACACCCTTAGCCGAGCTAGGTTTTGCTTTTTTCAACGCTTCTAACAAAGCATCAATATTTTGTGCCAATGCTTTCGCATCAAACGATGCCTTGCCAACACCCGCATGAATAATGCCTGCCTTATCTGCACGATAGCGCACTTGGCCTGCTTTGGCATTATTAACAGCCGTTGCTACGTCTGGCGTTACTGTGCCTACTTTTGGATTAGGCATTAAACCACGTGGACCCAGTACCTGACCCAAACGACCAACCACGCCCATAGCATCAGGTGAAGCAATGACTACGTCATAATTAAGATCACCATCTTGCATTGATTTCATTAAATCTTCCATGCCAACCACATCGGCACCCGCTGCTTCAGCTTTAGCCACGTTATCACCTTGAGTGAATACCGCAACGCGTACTGTCTTTCCAGTACCGTTTGGCAACACCACTGCGCCACGCACATTTTGATCTGATTTTTTAGAATCAATACCTAAATTAATACTTACATCAACCGATTCATCAAACTTAGCGCTTGCGCACTCTTTTAATAAGTTTAGCGCATCATCCATTGAATAACGCTTTTCAGAATCAACTTTAGTTGAATTGTTTTTTTGTTTTTTTGTTAACTTAGTCATCTGCTCAACCCTCCACTTCAATACCCATTGAACGGGCTGTACCAGCAATAACATTAACCGCTGCATCCATATCATTTGCATTAAGATCTTTCATCTTAATGGCTGCAACCTCTTCAAGTTGTGCGCGAGTAATCTTACCCACTTTATCAGTGTGTGGCACACCAGAACCTTTCTTAATACCAGTCACTTTTAAAATTAATAGTGCTGCTGGTGGTGTTTTGGTAATAAAAGTAAAACTACGATCGTTATAAACCGTAATCACTACTGGCACTTTCATGCCTTTATCGATGTCTTGTGTTTGTGCGTTAAACGCTTTACAAAAATCCATAATGTTCACACCATGTTGACCTAATGCAGGACCTACCGGTGGTGAAGGATTCGCTTCTTGCGCTGGAATCTGCAGCTTAATATAAGATTCAATTTTTTTAGCCATTTTTCTTCCTTGAGGGGTTAACCTCGTTTTTGGGTACAAGCGCCTATTCGGCTCCCCTGTTAAATCACAATCCTAGAAAAAACTCTAGGGTTGCTTTTTTTAAGTTTTCGCTACTTGAGAAAACTCTAACTCTACTGGAGTCGTGCGTCCAAAAATTAACACCTCAACTTTCAATAAATTCTTTTCATAATCAACCGATTCAACTGTTCCAGTAAATTCGTTAAACGGTCCATCAGTCACTAAAATTTCTTCGCCAGGCTGATAAGCCACTTTAGGTTTCGGCTTGTCTGCACCTTCTTGCACGCGCGCCATAATCTTATCCACTTCGCGCTGTGTAATTGGCGAAGGCTTACCCGATGAACCGCCGATAAAACCAATCACGTTATTAGTGTTCTTAACCAACAGCCAACTTGGCTCGGTTAATTCCATACTTACCAACATATAACCCGGGAAAAACTTACGCTCAGCCGTTTTCTTTTGTCCGTCTTTTAACTCAACCACCTGCTCAGTAGGAATCATGACATCGCCAACGATATCTTCTAACCCTTCTCTAGCAACCGCTTCTTCAATTGCTATTTTAACTTTGGCTTCATAACCACTTCTTGCATGAAGCACGTACCATCTTTTAGACATTTAAATCCTTTAGTTCGTTAGTAACTGGACAGCCCAGGGTAAAAAATGCATCTACAATCCATAAGAAAATCGCAACAATTACTACTGCTACCATAATCATTCCCGTTGTTTTTACAGTTTCTTCTCGATTTGGCCAAACAACTTTTCGTAATTCAATCTTGGTCTCTTTAAAAAAAGCATTTAATCGAATGCCTTGCGGTGATTTTAAAAATACAAAACTAGCCAACACTAAACCAACAAGTAAAAACAACACCTTGTACAGCGTTGTGTTTAACTTTAACGGGTCTAAATAGAACAGCACAAGAGCACCAATCACAATCAGGATTGATATACTCATTCCCAGTGATGATTCTTTTGCTTGACTCTCTATATTCTTACTCACATTACACCCTTCATATGGCAGGCAAGGAGGGACTCGAACCCCCAACCAACGGTTTTGGAGACCGCCACTCTACCAATTGAGCCACTTGCCTAAATACTCTAAAAGGCTCAGACAATTTTGCCTGAGCCAAACTTCATTCTTATAAATTACGCCGTCACCTTAGAAACAACACCCGCACCTACGGTACGGCCACCTTCTCTGATTGCAAATCTTAAACCTTCTTCCATCGCAATCGGTGCTAACAGTTCAATGTCCATCTTAACGTTGTCACCTGGCATAACCATTTCAACGTCTTTAGGTAATTGACAAGCGCCGGTTACGTCAGTGGTTCTAAAGTAGAACTGTGGACGGTAGTTGTTAAAGAATGGCGTATGACGGCCACCTTCTTCTTTGCTTAAGATGTAAACTTCAGCCTCAAACTTTGTGTGCGGCGTGATTGAACCTGGCTTGGCCAATACTTGGCCACGCTCTACTTCTTCACGCTTAGTACCACGAAGTAGTACACCAACGTTATCACCGGCTTCACCGGAGTCTAATAATTTACGGAACATCTCAACACCAGTACACGTAGTCACTTGAGTGTCTTTAATACCAACGATTTCTAATTCATCACCCACGTTAACGATGCCGGCTTCAATACGACCGGTAACAACCGTACCACGACCAGAGATTGAGAACACGTCCTCAATCGGCATTAGGAACGTCTTATCCGTATCACGCTTAGGGGTAGGGATGTAAGTGTCTAACGCTTCAACTAACTTTAAGATTGAAGGTACACCAATCTCAGAAGTATCGCCTTCTAATGCTTTAAGGGCAGAACCGAAGATCACCGGTGTGTCATCACCTGGGAAATCGTACTCGTCTAGAAGTTCACGGATTTCCATTTCAACTAATTCTACTAATTCTTCGTCGTCAACCATGTCTGCTTTGTTCATGTACACAACGATGTAAGGTACACCTACTTGCTTAGACAATAGAATGTGCTCACGGGTTTGAGCCATCGGGCCGTCCGTTGCAGCAATAACAATGATAGCGCCGTCCATTTGTGCCGCACCGGTAATCATGTTCTTAACGTAGTCGGCGTGTCCCGGACAGTCAACGTGTGCGTAGTGACGAGTCTCTGACTCGTATTCCACGTGTGCGGTTGAAATGGTAATACCACGCTCTCTTTCTTCAGGAGCGTTATCAATATCGGCGTAATCTTTAAATTCACCGCCACGTGCTTCAGCCATGACTTTAGTGATGGCAGCTGTGAGTGTAGTTTTACCGTGGTCAACGTGACCGATGGTGCCCACGTTTACGTGTGGTTTGGTTCTTTCGAATTTTTTCTTTTGACATATTTATTCCCCTACATTTAACAAATTAATTATTGGAGCTCACCATCGGATTTGAACCGCCGACCTTCTTCCTTACCCAGGAAGTGCTTCTACCGACTGAGCTAGGTGAGCACTACCTCTTTCTATTTGGAGCGGG
>GG729964.1 GCA_000205985.2 uncultured Candidatus Thioglobus sp.
GAAGGCCTTGATACTTTTTCTAGCAATTAGAAAAAAGTATCCAAAAAGAGATTGCCCCAACAAAATTACCAATTCACACTAAATCTCATTCGTTGTATTTCTAAACTCGCTACGCTCAAACACCGAAAATATCATCACTCATTTCGATAAGTGCTTATTGGTGAATTTTATAAAGGGGAATGAGTCAAAATCTAAGCCACCCATTTTATTTTAAATTTATTAATTTTTTACTTAAAAGACTAAAATATTACTATATAATACTAATTTTAGTAAATAAATAGGTAATAATATGAGTAATAATATAAGTCATAAACTATTAGAATTGAAAAATACACTTGAAGATGCCGCATTTCTTGTTACTGGAAATGCTTCAGCAAAAGTAATTCATTCAAAGATTGTTAGAGGATTAATTTCTTTATCGGAAATTGAAAAACTTACTCTAAAAGAGAATTTAGTTATTGATAATAGAGATAGTCATTTAAAAGAAGTAAACAAAGTGGCAAGAAAACTTAAATTTTGGGCAAAACCAGAAAGAAAGAAGCAAATTAATGCCAGAATATTGAACGCATATTTGGACTTAAATAAATCCGGTGTTGAAAATATTACAGAAGACACCCTGAAGGATGCTTTACTCAATATTAAGGATTTTAAAAATAATTTTGATCAAATGAAAAATATTGCAGAAAAAAATCACGGAAAAATATTCGAACAAGACAATTTTGGTAATATTAGAATATGGAATCCAGTTCAATCATTTGTTGATGAATACGAAAAAATTGTATTCGATAATAATTAAAAAATTATGTCCACAGAAAGAATAAGCACCGTTATTAATGCTCTTAATGAGTTAAAAACAAATAACCCTGGATGTGGCGAAATGTTTTGTACTACGTGTGGTGGAATTTTTAGAAGAATTATTGAAGTTATGGGTACAAAAACAATCAATGATATAAAAGAAATTTTAAAGGTGATTGGTCTGGATGATATGGATTTTTATTTTAAAGATTGGAGTTTCATATTGAATTACGTTGATTCAAAAGGATATACCTCTGTTTTTATTCGCGAAGTCAAGAAACTAGATTTAAATAATATTGATGCAATAGATAAGTTTTTATTAAAAACAAGAAGAATGAATGAATCTGATGATGGTGAGTTTTCTTTGCTATATGGGAAAGTTCTTAAATATTCCATTTCAAAAGCAGTAGCGGATTCAAATGAATCTTTAGCGGAAACAGTTATATTATCATTGCAAGATAAAGTTAAAGATCATCCAGAATTATTAGACTATGCTTTATCTATTTCTAGACATAACAGCCAAATGAAACGAGTTCTGTATAATTTTTTAAGAGAAGATATGACAGAGGCTAGAAGTTATGTTGGTGACGGTTCTAGTGTTTAAATTTTACGAGTATTTTTTCTTTGTACAAAGCGGACGACAGAGTGAGTGAGGGAATATAGATGTTGCTATATGACTGAACGAAGGATAAGTCCAACACAGTAGAAAGAAAAAAGAAGAGGTAAAATGGCTGGGCTGGCAGGATTTGAACCTGCGCATGACGGGATCAAAACCCGTTGCCTTACCGCTTGGCGACAGCCCAATTATGGTTTTGGTGAGGTGTTGAGCGCTTGCGCTACAAAGCCTGACCATTGTTTTGGTAGATTGTCGAGTGCTACCAAAGCATCTTTCTCATGTTTAAATTCCACAAAAACACAGCTTCCTGTGCCGGTCATTCTTGGCTGGTATAGATAATTTTTAGCTGATTTTAAATGCTCTAACGCTTCTAAAACTTCGCCTTCTAAATCTATGGCCGCCTCAAGACAATCATTGTGTGGATTGATTAACTCTGAGAAGTCGCATATTTTCCCTATCAATGGTGTCATTGTCAATGCCTTGTGAGAGAAAATTTCTCCAGTCGAGATGTGTTTATTGATTGAAACGACCAAAAAATAGTGCTTTGGTAAGCTCATAGGTGTGAGAACTTCACCTACACCTTCGGCCCAAGCACTGTGCCCGGCAATAAAAATAGGCACATCAGCACCTAGCGATAAACCGATTTCTGACAGTTGTTGGTTTGAGTATTGCGTATTCCACAATTGGTTGAGTGCAATCAACGTGGTGGCTGCATTTGAGCTGCCTCCGCCCAGTCCGCCACCGGCAGGAATGCGTTTAACCACAGAAATATCAACCCCTAAGCTTGTACCGGTTGCTTGTTGTAATGCCTTAGCTGCCTTAACAATTAAGTCGATTTCTTCAGGTACGTTCTCATTGCCACTAACACGCGTAATAACGCCATCTTGCGTGGGCGAAAAGGTTAGCTCGTCGTAATAATCAAGTAGCTGAAAGATGGTTTGTAGGTTATGGTAGCCGTCTTCTCTTTTGGAATTAATGTGCAAAAACAGATTTATTTTTGCAGGAGAAAGCCATATTTTAGGCATTAATAAAGGTTGTTCGGTAATGTTTGAGTTCATTGATTGAGTCGTAAACATCGCTAAGAGCAAGGTGTGCTGATTTTTTGGTGAGTTGCGCCCCTGCTTCTGGCTTCCAACGATCAATGAGCTCTTTAAGTGTGGTCACATCAATGTGTCGATAATGGAAAAATTTTTCTAATGTGGGCATGTAGTTGTACAAAAAACGCCTGTCTTGACAAATGGTATTGCCACACATTGGAGAGACACCAGCATTAACGTATTTTTTTAAAAATTCAATTGTTTGAATTTCTGCTTGTTTTGTTGAAATGTCGCTCTCTTGAATGCGTTTGACCAAGCCAGAGCTAGTATGGTGTTCGGTATTCCACTCATCCATACCAGCCAAGAGCCCACTGCTTTGGTGAATGGCAAGTGACGGCCCCTCGGCTAAAACATTAAGGTCTTTATCAGTTACAACAGTTGCAATCTCAATGATGACGTCTTTTTCAGGAATAAGCCCAGTCATTTCCAAATCGATCCAAATTAGGTTTGTGTCTTTATTCATTTTTTAACAACCTGTACTTTCTTTGACAAAATCGTCCAATTTTTGATGGGCCGAGCCATTGTTTAAAATTTTGACGGCTCGATTAACACCAGCTTGGAGCGAATCTTCTAGGCCGGAAACGTAAATAGCTGCACCAGAATTTAGTGCAATAATATTTTTAGCACTGCCTTCTTTGCCATCCAAAGCTTGTTGAATGAGTATTAGCGAATCATCGGCATCATCAGCCTTAATGTCGTTTAAGTTGCCTAAAGGCAAACCTAATTCAGTTGGGTTAATGGTGTAGGTGGTTACCTTGTCATCTTTTAACTCAGCAACAAAGGTGTCATCGGCAATGGATATTTCATCCAGTCCATCTTTTGAATGCACCACCATAACGTGTTTAGACCCTAAACCTTTAAGCACCTTTGCAATTGGTTCGACCAGTGATTTATCGTAAACACCCATGATTTGATTCGGAGCCTTTGCAGGGTTGGTGAGTGGCCCTAAAACATTAAAAATAGTCCTAACGGCGAGCTCTTTTCGCGGGCCAATGGCGTGTTTCATTGCTGAATGGTGTGCCGGTGCAAACATAAAGCCAACGCCAATTTTTTCAACGCATTTTCCAATTTTTTCAGGGCTCATGTCAAGGTTAACACCCGCTGCTTCCAATACATCAGCACTGCCTGATTTAGATGAAATGGAGCGATTTCCATGCTTAGCTACTTGACCACCCGCTGCTGCGACAACAAACGTACAAGCGGTCGAGATGTTGAACAGCCCTAATCCATCACCACCTGTGCCACAAGTATCAACCAAGTGTTTAGGATGATGAATTTGAACGCCAGTTGCCAAAGAGCGCATCACTTTGGCTGCAGCCGTAATCTCTTCAACGGTTTCTCCTTTCATGGAAAGGCCGACTAAAAAACCACCAATTTGTGCATCGGTTGTTTTGCCAGTCATGATGTCGCTCATCACGGCATGCATCTCATCTTCGCTTAGATCTTGTTTGTTAATAACGGCTTTAATTGCTTGTTGTATGTTCATTTCTATCTCATTAATAATTCTATATCGTCAATTTCTTTGGCTAGTGCTTGGCTTAATACTTTGTTTCCTGTTTTTGTTACCAAGACATCATCTTCAATTCTGATGCCAATGTTCCAATAAACGGGGTTGATTTTATCACTCTTACGAATGTAAATACCGGGTTCAACAGTGGTTACCATGCCAGGTTCGAATTTTCGATGACTGTTGGCTTGTTTGTATTCCCCTACATCATGCACATCAAGCCCTAACCAATGCCCAGTGCCGTGCATGTAAAATTCTGACAATTCCTTGTCATCTTCTAATAATCCCAGTTTAATTAAGCCTTTTCTAATGGTATTACTGGCAATTTGATGCGGTTTGCTAACGTTGTTCCCTGGCTTGATGCTTTGGATGGCTTGGAGTTGAGCATCTAGTACGAGTTGGTAGATTTGCTTTTGTGCATCAGAAAATTTGCCACTAATGGGAAAAGTTCGGGTGATGTCCGATGCGTAGCCCTCAACTTCACAGCCGGCATCAATCAGCAGTAAGTCACCTTCTTTTAAAGGTTTATTGTTTTCAATGTAGTGCAAAACACAGGCATTTTTACCACCTGCAACAATGGGCGTGTAGGCATGTTGCGAATTATTTTTTCTGAAATAGCCATCAAAAATACTGGCTATTTCATATTCATACACCCCTTCTTTCGTTTGTTTCATTGCCATTTCATGCGCTTTAATGGAAATATCAACGGCATTTTGCATGTGCTTGATTTCATCGTTATCTTTGCTTAGGCGCATTTCATGTAAAAATGGTGTTAAAGACTGGTAATTGGATAGATGTTTATTGATTTTCACATCAATTTTGCTGGGCTTGGAATTGTAATACACAGTTTTGGCCTTGGCAATGAGTTTGGGTAATTCTTGCTTAATTAAACTGATTGAAAATGCTTGATCTGATTTTAGAGTTTTAGGTGCGTCATCAACGCCTAGGCGTTTACCGTCCCAAATTTCCCTTGCTTTGTCACGGTCACGTAAAAATACAGTGTAGCTTTTGTGTGAAAATACGGCAACGGATTCTGGTTCTCCAAATCCGGTGAGATACCAAAAGTCACTGTCTGCACGAAAAGGATAGTACACATCGCCATTTCTTAGTTGTTCTGGATTGGTAGTTACGATAACCAAAGCATCTTTATCCAGTTGGCTTAGCAGTTCTTTTCTTCTTTTTTGATGTATCATTATTTTTAAGTAGCAAAATGCCTAATTAAGATACCATGAAACAAGTCAGACTTTATCAAAATACCTTGTTGAAGGTTGGTGATCATTTGATCTTGGATGAGTACTGTTCGCACCATCTGATTAAAGTACTGCGCTTTCCACAAGGCAAAAACATTACTTTGTTTAATGGTGACGGTATTAATTACAGTGCTAAAGTCATCAGTAGCAAAAAAAAATGCGAAGTGTTGATTCTCACTAAAGAGCAAAATTTATCCGAATCAAAGCTCAATCTAACCTTAGCACAAGGCATTGCTAAAGGTGAAAAAATGGATTTTTTAATTCAAAAAGCCGTTGAGCTTGGTGTGAATAAAATTGTACCCATTATGAGCGAACACTGCGTGGTTAAACTCAAAGGTGAAAAACTAACCAAACGGCAATTGCATTGGCAGAAAATTGTGTTTGGGGCTTGTGAACAATCGGGCCGATCGATTGTGCCGAATGTGGAGACACCAATAACACTGAATGATTTTCTTGATCAAACAACCACGAATGGTTTTATTTTGCATCATCGATCAACACAAACTTTGTTAGAGCTTGAGCACATGAATGAGGCAACCATCCTAATAGGGCCAGAAGGTGGTTTGAGCGAAAAAGAGATTGAGCAAGCAACTAGTTCGGGCTATCAGTCTCTGCTGTTAGGTTCTAGAGTGCTTCGAACGGAAACAGCCTCACTTGTGGCGATTGCCAACATGCAATTGTTATGGGGTAGTTAAAATTAAGGTGTGGTCAGTAGTTTTAGGGCATCTTGAATTGGCGTTAAAACGTGAACCAATTTTTTGCGGATTGCCGACCCAGCTAGGCCGTGAGCAGAAATCGTACTGACTACTAATCTTTCACTAACACCGGCCAGCAAAAGTCGAGCTTGAATTTGTTCATCATCACGACCTAATTTCTCCAATACACTTTGAGATTGTTTTTGCAGTTTGTCAATTTGATCGTAAGGATGAATCATTGGGTGTGATAGGCACTTACCCAGCACCTCTAAAGTACGATACAAAACGTATTCTTGGTTGATTTTTTTTAAGATATGAGCAATGGTTTTGAGCATAATCTGCCCTTGTTCACTACTAACGCAGTCAAGCTCTTTATTGTTTAGACTGAGTGCAACTGTACCATCGTTATTGGGCAGACTGTCTTTCATGCGTTCAATAAACCCCACTAAAAAAGCGGTTTTTCTTTGCCCTTGTTTCCACAACCTATCTTTAGATTCTTGACTGATTAGGCCTTCTTGTAAAACCAAATTAGTGGTATCGATCAGCTGAGTCGTGTCATCGGTAAAAGGTAAGAATTCCAATAAATAGTTAGCAATTTGTTTGCCCACAGGGTGTTCGACCACAAAATCACGAGTGAGTAAAAAACGCCCAATTTCTGCTTGTTGATCGGTGTTGGTTGCACACCACCATACCAGTTCGATTACTTCGTCGTTTAAGTTCTGAGAGTTGGCAACGGCCACTACCGCTTCAATACTGCCAATTTTTAATAAAGATTTTAAATTGCTTGAGCTAACCTGCCCCATTCGTGACCAACGTTTGAGATAAGAAGGATAACCACCCATACCACCAAGCACTTTTCCTATTAATAATTTTTGCACAGCTTGAATGTATTTGCTGCTATCGCCACTTGGCTGAAGGGCAATGGTTTGCTCTTTTTTATCCTTAGTGAGCCCAACTACAATCAATTTATAAACATCAATGCGAATGGCCACTGAAGTTGAAATTAGCACGTTAAGTTTAAGCGTGTCTTCAGGTGTTAGCATTAATAAGTTTGTTTAATTTAGAGAGTGAATGATGTTCCACTGAATCTTTAAAAATTACAATGGATTCTTTTCCAAAGGTAATTATCACTAAAAAACTAGACTGATACGTGGGATAAAACCAAGGGTATTTTTTGACGCTCTTGTTCTGTTTTTCCACGCTAAGTTGTTTATCACTCAGAGTTATTTTTTTAACGGATTCGCCTTTTGTTAAAAAAATTATCTTGGCAAAAAATTGATACGCTAAAACGGATAGAGTAATGCTGAGAAGAATGCTTAAATAAAGGTGATAAAAATAGTACCAGTTAGCAAATAAGCTCAATAAATAAACCGAGGAAGATAGCGTTAAATAATATTTAGAAGGTTTGAGGTTAATAACCAGAGTTTCACTCATCGGCCAATTCGGAGCCTATCTCTTTCGCTCTATCAAAAGCAGCGCGCATAGCATGAGCAACCATCATTTCAAAGCTTTGATCTTGGAATGACTCAATCGCTGCTTGCGTTGTGCCATTAGGCGAGGTGACTTTAGCCCTTAGTTCGTGTAGTGAATCAACGGATTGATCGGCCATCATACTTGCACCTAATGCAGTTTGAATGCTAAGCGTTTGTGCCGTGTCTTCATCAAGCCCTAATGCAGCACCCGCTTTCGCCATGGATTCCATCATTAAAAATAAATAAGCAGGACCACTGCCTGACAGCGCGGTTACTGCGTCTAACATGTTTTCATCTTCTACCCATAAACAATGACTCACGGATTTAAGTATCTTTTCTGCTAGGGATTTTTGCTCATCACTTGTGTTTTCATTGGCAAACATCCCTGTAACCCCTTTGCCTAATAATGCAGGTGTGTTTGGCATGGTGCGCACAATGGCTTTGTTGAGTCCTAGCCAGCGATCAATGTCATGAGATCTAACCCCAGCGGCAATTGAAACAATGAGCGAACCGGATTTTAAATTGTCTTTTAAATCATTACATACCAAAGATAAAACTTGAGGTTTAACCGCTAAAACAATCACGTCACACTTGGTTGCAAGTGCGGCATTATCCGTAAAAATCTCAAGGTTAAATTCTTCTTTCCGTAGGGATAATAGCGCTTTATCGGTGTCACTGACTTTAATATTTTTTGTGGAAAAATCACTGTCTACTAAACCAGAGATAAGCGCATACGCCATGTTTCCAGCGCCAATAAAACCAATTGTTGTTGAGTTTTGCATTACAATGCCCTAAGAATAATATATGGCGTATTCTACCAAAATACTACCACCACACAATACAAGGATAACAATGAAAAAATTTAACCCAAAACTGATCATGATTGATGTTGATGGAACACTGGTTGATAGCGTGCCGGACTTGGCATATTGTGTTGATGAACTAATGGTGTTGATGGGTAGAGAAAAATGGGGCGAAGCCAAGGTTCGTCATTGGGTGGGTAACGGCGTGCCAAAATTGGTAGAGCGTTCACTCACGGGTGAGCTAGAAGGCACGGTTGATAAGTCTGATTTTGACAAGGCTTATCCAATCTTTTTAGAATTATATGCTGAGAACACTTCGGAGCGATCTTCGCTGTATGATGGCGTTAGAGAAGGACTGGATTATATGAAATCAGAGGGTTACACCTTAGGTTGTGTCACCAATAAAGCCGAGCAGTTTACCTTGCCGATTTTACGAGATTTAGGTATTTTTAATGATTTTGGTATTGTGATTTCAGGTGATACATTAGAAAAGAAAAAGCCAGATCCTCTGCCATTATTACACGCCGCTAAACACTTCGGCATTGATCCAAAAGATTCGCTGATGTTGGGCGATTCAATCAGTGACGTGAAAGCTTCTCGCGCTGCAGGGTTTGAAATTATTTGCATGTCATATGGCTACAATCATGGTGATGATATCCGCGATGCCAATCCTGATTTGGTCATCGATTCGATGGCAGAGTTGAAAGATTACCTATAAACAGCGGTATCAGTAAAATGTGTCTGTATGGATACATTTGATCATCAGCATATTTGGCATCCGTATGCCAAAATCCCCAATGAAACTTCAACTTATTTAGTAGAGTCGGCTGACGATGTTTATCTGAACCTATCTGGTGGTAAGCGAGTGATCGATGGTATGAGCTCTTGGTGGAGTGCTATCCACGGTTACAATCACCCGGTGCTTAATAAGGCCGTTGAGCTACAATTAGGCAAAATGTCACACGTGATGTTTGGTGGCTTAACCCACAAACCTGCGATTGATTTGGCCAAAACTTTGGTTGAGATCACGCCTGAGAATTTAACCAAAGTATTTTTTACTGATTCGGGCTCGGTGTCGGTGGAAGTGGCGTTAAAAATGGCACTGCAGTATTGGCAGAATAAAAAACAAGCCGATAAGCATAAATTCATCACCATTCGCGGTGGTTACCATGGTGATACCTTTGGTGCCATGAGTGTGTGCGACCCGGATAACGGCATGCACCATTTGTTTTCAGGCGTATTGCCAAAGCACTTTTTTGTAAAAACCCCATCAGTGGTTAGTGTGGATGAAGCTCTGCAAGATTTAGAATTAACCCTAAAGCAAAATTCCAACTCAATTGCAGCGATGATTTTAGAGCCTGTAGTGCAAGGTGCAGGTGGTATGCGCATTTACAGTCCACAATATCTCACACAAGCAAAAGTACTGTGTGACAAGTACAACGTATTATTTATTTTGGATGAGATTGCCACAGGTTTTGGTCGTACGGGTGAATTATTTGCATTGGAATATGTAGACGTTGAGCCTGATATATTGTGTCTAGGGAAAGCACTTACCGGTGGCTACATGTCCCTTGCCGCTACACTCACAACGGATAACGTTGCCAACACCGTGGGTACATTGATGCATGGCCCCACTTTTATGGCCAATCCACTGGCATGCGCCGTTGCCAATGCCAGTATCGAATTATTATTGAGCTCGGCTTGGCAAGACAATATTGCTCGTATTGAAACAACGTTTCATGCTGAACTGGCATCGCTTAAGCAAAATAATAAAGTCAAAGATGTTCGTATTTTAGGCGCCATTGCCGTGGTTGAATTACATGACGATATTGGGGTAGAATGGACACAAGAGCGCTTGATTGAGCTTGGTGTTTGGCTAAGACCTTACGGTAAGCTACTCTACACCATGCCACCGTTTACGATTAAAGAGAATGAACTGTTAACAATCACCAATGCAATGAAGGTCATCGTGGAAGAGACATGAAAATTATAATCCTGGCATTAAGTCTGTTGTCGTTTCTCTCTCAAGCAGCTAACTATGCAGAAGTTGGTGTTGAGGTGGAATCTAAAAGATTGAATGGAAATGCGTACTACATTCCAGGTATGTCTGGCTCAGCCACTGAATATGAGGGTTTTATTTCTAATGCTGGTTTTATTGTAACAACTGAAGGCGTGGTGGTGTTTGATGGTTTGGGTTCACCACCTTTGGCCAATGCCATGCTGTCAGAGATTAGAAAAGTTACCGATAAACCAATCAAGCTCGTGATTGTGAGCCATTATCATGCCGATCACATTTATGGTCTGCAAGTTTTTAAAGCACAAGGTGCGAAAATCTGGGCGCCTAAAGGCGTTTGGGATTACCTTGATTCTGAAACTGCAGAAACCTTGCTAGAATCTCGACGTGACACATTGTTTCCTTGGGTAAACGATGAAACCTATCTGGTTGAACCTGACCGGATTATTGATAAAGACACCCAATTTAGTCTGGGCGAGCATAAATTTTTAATCAGCTATTTTGGAAAAGTTCACTCTGATGGCGACATGTCATTACTTAGTGTGACCGATCAAACTCTTTACAGTGGCGACATTATCTTTGAAGGGCGTATTCCGTTTGTGGGTGACGCTGATATTATTGAATGGTCTAAAACACTAGACCGTGTACGCAATATGCAAGTTGAATATTTTGTACCAGGACATGGCAGTGCTTCTGATCAACCTAAAGAGACCATGGATTTGACTTATCGTTACCTTAATTTTTTATTAGACAAACTTGGAAAAGCCGTTGAAGCAATGGATCAGTTTGAAGAGACTTACGACGCCATTGATTGGTCAGAATTTGAAGATGAGCCAGCGTTCGATGCGGCTAATCGTAAAAATGCTTACGCCGTATATTTGTATTTAGAAAGAGTGCTGGATTAAATTTTTTTGCTATACAGTGATAGTTCTGTTTGATAAGCTATTAAATTAATATAAATTTTTGGAAAAAAATATGGAATATGTAAAATCAGAAATCATAAGTCTAAAAAATAGTCCTGAATATAATGAGAAATGGCTGCAAGCTCGTATAGAGGAAGACCCATCCATTATTGGCATAGGTGATTTGGAGTTTAGGGACACGGAGAAAATATTAGTAGGTGGAGGCAGGTTAGATACAATTCTTTATGATCCTGAATATAAGAAACGATATGAGGTTGAAATTCAATTAGGAAAAACAGATGAAACACATATTATTAGAACAATTGAGTACTGGGATCTGGAACGAAAAAAGAATCCGCAATATGAGCATTGTGCTGTGATTATCGCAGAGGACATAACCAGTAGGTTTTTGAATGTTATTTCATTATTTAATGGCTTTATCCCACTTATAGCTATACAAGTTAAAGCGGTTAAAATTAATAACCAAATATCACTATTTTTTACAAAAGTTCTTGATGAGGCAAAATTTGAATTATTAGAAGAAGATAGTATTTCTGAACCGACAGATAGAGAATATTGGGAGAAAAGAGCAACTAAAAATAGTTTGATTCTTACTGAAAAAATTATGAACGCTTTAGGCGGGATCACATCTGAGTATTTATTGAAATATAATAAGCACTATATAGGTTTGAGTAAGAATAATATTGCCAATAATTTCATTTCATTTGTGCCAAGAAAGTCTGTTGTATTATTACACATTAGACTAGAAAGGTCAGATGAGATTGATGGTTTGTTAGAAAATTCTGATTTGGATATGCTGGTTTATGATAAACAGTGGAAGCAATATAGATTAAGATTACAGGAAACAGATTTAGTAAAGAATATAGATATTATAAAAAGTTTAGTTAGTCAAGCTAAAGACAAATATATGAGTTAATAATTTTTTTTAAAGGCTATTATTCAATCGGATCAACATCCAAATACCAGCGTACTTTATTTTTGAGTTTGATACTGTCAATGTGCGGCTTTTGATTGTCCATTTTTGTTATTTGAAGGTTAATGACTTGTTCACATTTTTTGAACAAAAGAATTTCATTATATCTTAGTTCATTTTTTATGAACAAATAATAATGCAGAAGACTATATACAGTCAATCTTATCCTAGGGTGACAAAATGGCTCAAAGAGGCGAGGGAAGAGAAGTCTTTAACAATGAGACAATTGGCGAAAATATTAGAAGTTCAACATTCTATTATTTGGAACATAGAAAATAATGAACGCAGATTAGATATTGTGGAATATGTAAATTATTGTGAAAAGCTAAATATTGATCCTATTGTTGGAATTAATATAATTAGGGATAAGGTCTAAATATTGTCTTTTGTCAAACAATAATATATATTATTGTTATAATATAGAAAAATAGGAGGCAATATGCACAGTTTAGAGCAATTAGAAACCAAACAAATTGGCTTTAGAATGCCGACTTATTTAGTGGAAGAAATAGATGAATTAACTAAAGGGTTTGACATTAACCGCTCAACTTTTATTGTTGAAGCCATTAGGAAAGAACTTAAAGAGCAAAAAGAAGCTAGGTTTTATGCAGGCTTGGGTGAGGCGATGGTAGAGGCTAAAATGATGATGGACGGTAAGATACCAAAAACCTCATTAGAAGATTTGATCGCTGAGCTCAAAGATGGAGATTAATAAAACATCTAAGTTTACAAAATCTGCCAAAAGACTCGCCAAAAGATACAAAAAATTTACTAATGATTTAATCACTTTAAATAATGAATTACAAAACGGTGTAAAGACATCTATTGATTTAGGTGATAATTTTTATAAAATTCGATTAAAAAATAGCTCTAATCTAAGCGGAAAAAGCGGTGGATTCAGAGTGGTTTATTTTTTGAAAACCAACGAAAATGAAATTTATTTGCTGGATATTTATAGCAAAAATGATGTTAGTAATATCAGTAAAGACAAATTAATTCAGCTAGCAAAGGCATCTCATTTAATTCAATAGATTGCTACTCAATCGGATCAACGTCCAAATACCAACGTACACCGCTTTTTGGTTTTATCGTATTGATGTGCTGATGAAAAGTCGCTAACATTTGGTGCAGTGCCGACCTGTCGGTTGATTGTAAATACAAGTTGAAATAATAATAATCAGATTTTTTTTCAATAACATTTGCCACTGGCCCCCAAGTTTCTACCGAATCCATTTGTATATTTTTTAAAAGAGCACCTGCTTTTTTTAAAAAATCTTCAGCATTTTGTTTATTTTTGGCATTTGCACATAAAAGTGCTTGGTGAGAAAAAGGAGGCATTTTTGCACTGCGACGTTGTTTTAGCAGTTCAGTCGCAAATTGTATGTAGCGAGAGGAAAGTACATAGTTAAAAATAGGATGATTGGGGTAGCGTGTTTGAATCACTACCTCTCCTTGTTCAGCATTTCTACCAGCACGACCGGACACTTGAATCAGCAGTTGTGCTAAGTGTTCCGTTGCACGAAAATCAAGCGACAATAAACCTGCATCGGTATCCAAAACCCCAACCATGGCTAGATTAGAAAAATCATGCCCTTTGGCAAGCATTTGTGTGCCTACAATGATGCACGGTTTCCCAGAGTTAATTTGTTTTAAGTGTTCGGCAAAGGCCTTTTTTCGCCGTGTGGTGTCACGATCAATGCGGATAATGGGAACATCAGAAAAATACGATGAGAGTGTTTCTTCCAGTCTTTCTGTGCCGTATCCAAACACTTCAAGGCTGGGCTGATGGCAGTCTGGGCAAGTGTGTGCTGGCATTTTTTCGTCGCCACAATGGTGACATTTGAGTCGATTAATGTGTCGGTGATAAATCATTCCCGAATCACAATGAGTGCATTGCGCTTTCCAACCACATTCTTTACAGAAATACACGGGCGCATAACCACGACGGTTAATAAACAGCATGACTTGTTTTTCTTGCGCCAAATAATGTCGCATTTTTTCAATCAAAACAGCCGATAAGGCATTATCACTCTTTTCAGTGCCCCCTTGAGGGGTGAAATTAGATTGCATGTCGATCAAGCTCACCTTTGGCAGAACAGCATCACCGGCACGTTTAGTTAGTGTAAGGTGAGTAATTTTTTTATCAATTACATTTTTCAGTGTTTCCAGTGATGGTGTTGCCGTGCCTAAAACCAGTGGAATATTGGCTTGTTTAGCGCGAATAAAACACAGGTCTCTGGCTGAATAACGAAAACTAGATTGTTGTTTAAATGAACCATCATGCTCTTCATCGATGATGATCAATCCTAAATTCGGCATCGGTGCAAAAATAGCACTACGAGTGCCTAGTACAACACCGGCTTTACCATTTTTAGCCATGAGGTAAGCGTCGAGTTTTTGGGTTTCATTCAGTTGGGAATGAATCGCCACTATTCGTGTGTTTAAGCGCGATTCAAAGCGAGTAATCATTTGTGGCGTTAGGCCGATTTCTGGAACCAATACCAGTACTTGTTTGCCTTCATCAAGCATCGTTTGAGTAATGCGCAAATAAACCTCAGTTTTGCCACTACCGGTGATTCCATGAAGCAAAAATCCGCGATATTCATGGGTTGATTTTAAGATTTTCTCAATGGCAATATTTTGTTCATCGGTAGTGGCAAAATCAGGCTCCTGAATTTTGTCTGGCAAGTCAGCCATTTTTTTGATAACAGCCTCTTTCCCTAGTCGTAAGTTCTTTGGTAAAGCGGCCGAGATTACTTCACCAATTGGATGATGATAATACTTAGTTGACCAAAACAAAAAATCTAGGATTGGCTTGTCTAGGATTGGCTTGTCGTCTAATACTTCTTCAACCGATTTAAGTTGCTTAAAATTACTTTTGTCTTTAATCGTTAAGACAATACCCACTACTTTTTTTCGCGTAAAGGGGACTTTAACACGCACGCCAACAACTACTTTTTGATTACACTGATAATCAAAAGTTTTGTGTAAAGGTACGGGTATTGCAACTTCAATGATCGCCATTAAGGGGAAATTTATATGGGTAAAATGAGTTATTTTATTCCTAAAATTAAAGCCCAACCTGAATATATATGAAAATCTCTGACAACGCCGACTTTCTTATTCTCAAGGCATTTTGTGCAGGGATAGTTATTCATATCTCAAAGAAAATAACACAGAGAATAAGAAGTCGGCTAAGTCCCATAGGGCAAGTCTTAAAGTTATCACTTGCTTCGTTAAATCCTTTGTTGGTAAAGGTAATTATCAACTACAATATTTTCCTTGCAATTAACAACTTTAAGTCTTGCAGATTTTTTCCATATATACTCAGGTCGGGCTAAACAATGGTTGTTATTCAAAACCCTATTAATGATGTTTCGGTCAATGAGCAAAATCTCAAAGATGCTTTACAACAAGTAATGACTGATTTGGGCAAGGGTAAGAGTGAACTACTCATTCGAATTGTTGGTAAGGTCGAAATTCAAAATCTCAATAAAACCTATCGCGATAAAGATCAACCAACCAATGTTTTGTCTTTTCCGTCTGATTTACCTATTGAAATTGATGAAATGATTTTAGGCGATATAGTGATTTGTACCAGCATAGTGGCCAATGAGGCAAAATTGCAAAATAAAACTTTTGAGCATCATCTGATTCATATGGCTATTCACGGTACTTTGCATTTGCTGGGTTACGATCATGTTGAGCCAATGGATGCACAAAAAATGGAAAGTTTAGAGATAAAAATTTTGGAAAAAATGCAAATCAACAATCCTTATGAGTAATGAAGGCTTAGTCAGCGTGCTCCATTCTACCAATACGTTCCATGGCACGTAATTCATCATCAATGTAGTACATTTTTAGAGAACTTCGCTCCCATGGAGGGATGTTAGCGTCTTGTAAGACCTTTTTTAACGATTGTGAATGTTTTTTATCCGATAATTTAATGCGTTGCCCTTCGGTTCGATAGCGAATGGAAAAATTTGGAAAATTTTCAAATTCTTCGTGAAACTGGCAAAAATTATCAATTTTATCAACATCGTTATTAATAAAATACAACTCTCCTTGATAGCGCCTAATTTCGTATTGACCCCAGCCAACTAATGGTTTTGCGTCAATTTTTGCACGCAATAAATCAATAATTTGATCCATGATTTTATCGCTGGGTGCTAAAAACCCAATTAAACTTAAATGATGACGAATGATGTTCTTAACTCTGTGAGGTCCGAGCTTGATCAGCTCTAGAGTGTTGATGCGCCCGCTATCACTGACGATATTATTTTCTTTAATATCAATATCGGCCAGTTCTCGAGTGAGTTTTAGCGCCTCTGATTGATGTTTTGCACTTCTAAATAGGGTTTTTGTTAAATTTTGATAGACCGATTCAAGCTTTGGGAGAATGTCTAAACGCAAGAAATTTCGCCTAAAATCAGTATTTTTGTTGCTATCGTCTTCTATCCAACGTAATTTGTATTTTTTTGCATAATCAATAATTTGGGTTTTATTCAAACTCAGCATTGGGCGATAGTGAATGCCTTTTCCTAAGGTTTTTTCTTTCGGCATGGAGGCCAATCCAGCCACGCCACTGCCACGGAACAGCTGTAACAATAAAGTCTCTGCTTGATCATTTTGATGGTGCGCCGTACACAGTACTTCGTTTTCTTCTAAATTGCAAGATAATGAATGATAGCGTTTTTTACGTGCATTTTCTTCTAAATTAGAGTCATTTTTAATAAAAATATCAATGTTTAAATAGTCGATGCTTAAGGATTGACATAGGTTTTTGCAAAATTCATCCCACTCTGAACAGTGTTTAGACAAATGGTGATTGCAATGGACGGCCCTTAATTTACCAGAAAAATGAGTGTTGAGATAATGCAGTAATACAACCGAGTCAATGCCGCCGCTCAGGGCAAGAACAATGTTTTTATCCTTTAGGTAAGGGTCTTTATTCTTTAAATTTTCCAAAGCCTAAAAGTTTGTCGGCTCGAGCCTGAACCAATTGATCGACGGGTATTTTAACGATTGAATGCAGTTGTTCCATTAACGCATCTCTGAGGAGCTTTTTTGCCTCATCAGGATCACGATGAATACCACCGAGTGGTTCTGGAATAATTTCATCGATTAAGTTTTCTTTTTTAAGGTGCGCACTGGTAAGTTTGAGCGACTCTGCTGCGATGTTAGCTTTAGCCGCATCGTTGTACAAAATAGAGGCACAGCCTTCGGGAGAAATAACCGAGTAAATGCTGTATTCAAACATCATCATTGTATCAGCCACGCCAATAGCGAGCGCACCGCCTGAGCCACCTTCTCCAATCACCACGGAAATAATCGGTGTGGCGAGTGTTGACATCTCAAACAAGTTTCTAGCAATCGCTTCGGATTGCCCACGTTCTTCTGCGCCAATGCCAGGGTAGGCTCCAGGCGTATCGATAAAAGTGACAATGGGCATGGAAAATTTTTCCGCCATTTTCATTAATCGTAGAGCCTTACGATAGCCTTCGGGGCGAGGCATACCAAAATTGTATTTGAGTTTGTCTTGAGTTGACCGACCTTTTTGCTGACCAATGAACATGAGTGGCTGGTCATTTAATTTGGCAATACCACCAATGATTGCATGATCATCTGCAAAGGATCGGTCGCCATGGAGTTCGGTAAATTCATCAAAGACACTGTCAATGTAGTCGAGTGTGTAGAGTCTTTTTGGGTGGCGAGCCAGCTGTGAAATTTGCCAGTCGCTTAGTGATGAGAAAATTTTCTTGGTAAGAGCACCGCTTTTAACTTTTAGTGCTTCCATTTCCTGAACAATATCGACCTTGTCTTTAATATTGCAAAGCGCTTCGATTTTGCCTTCTAAATCAGCAATGGGTTGTTCAAAATCAAGATAATCTAGGTTCATATCGCGTTAAAATCAGTTTTTAATAATTATTTAAATTATAGCAGATGGATCTATTTACACCACCTTCTTTAGGTTGATGACACGGGATGCTATTAAAAGCACTTTTCCAGTGCTATTTGGCTACATACCGCTAGGAATGGCGTTTGGCATGTTGTTTCAAAATTTGGGTTATCCTTGGTATTTGGCGACACTCATGGCATTTTTTGTTTATGCAGGCACAGCGCAATTTATGATTATTGGGTTATTGGCAGCAGGTGTTGGCCTAACTGAAATCGCCATATCTACTTTTTTGATAAATTCTAGACATATATTTTACGGGATCTCTATGTTGAATCATTATGGGGATTGGGGGCTAAGGAAAGTGTATCTTGCCTTTGGACTTACTGATGAAACTTATTCCTTAGTAACAACGATTGACCCCAAAGACGCCGCCAAAAAAAAGCAGCAATATTTTCTGATTACCGCTCTAAATCATAGTTACTGGGTTATTAGTTGCACAATAGGCGCTGTGATTGGTAGTTCGTTTAGTATTAATACACAAGGCATGGAATTTACATTAACGGCATTATTTGTTGTTTTGCTTATAGAACAGTGGAAAAAAATAAAAAATCTATTACCGTTCATGATTGCTGCTTTTTCTGTAGCCGTTGCTTTATATTTATTTTCAGAGCAAATGCTGTTAGTCAGTATCGCATTATCTGTAACTTTGTTAATAGCAAATAACCTAATTAAAAAATCAAGATGAGCAATACAGAATACATTTTGACGGTTATTTTGGTAATGACAATAGCAACGTTTTCTACCAGAATTATGCCATTTTTATTTTTTCATGGTCGTGGTAATCATCCAATAATGAGCTATATTGCCAAATATACGCCACCGATGATTATGAGTATTTTGGTTGTCTATACATTAAAAGATGTTAATTTTTCAAATGAAATTGGCCTTTATACAGTCCTAGCTGTTGTTGCCACTATTGCTATTCATGTCTGGAAAGGCAACCCTTTAGTTAGTATATTTACCGGAACATTTCTTTATATGTTTTTAATTCAGATGTAGTTATATTGAGTCATGGATATTTCACAATTTATAGCACTTTTCTTAATTGCTTTTGTATTTGTAATTACTCCTGGTCCAGGCACTTTAGCGGTATTTGCTAAGAGTGTATCGCAAGGCTTTATGCCTGCATTTTATTTGTCCTTTGGCATGGTGCTGGGTGATTTGGTTTACCTGTCAGTGGTGATTTTTTCCCTAGAGATGTTCTCTGATTTAATTACCCCAATTATGGATTATGTTCGAATTTTTGGTGGCGCGTATTTAATTTATTTGGGTATTCGTGCTTGGAATGCACACAAGGTAACGTTGGGAGAAAAATCAAAACACAAAAGTAATATTAACGAGTTTTTAACGGGTTTTTTGATTTCAATCACCAATCCAAAAGTAATGATTTTTTATATTGCGATATTACCTGCCTTTATTGATCTTACCCAAGTTGATGTAATATACGGTGTAGAGATATTAATAACAGTTGGCCTCGGATTGTCGGTGGGTATTAGTGCAATCAATGTTGCCGTGGTAAAAGTCAAGGGTTTATTTGCTAAACCTGGCATGGATCATCGAATTAACCAATTAGTCGCGATTGTAATGATATTGGCAGGCATATTGCTAGGATTATTATGACAACTGAGAGAAAATTATTTCTATGGATGATATTAGCCATGCTGGGCTGGGGTGCATCCTGGCCCATTGCCAAAGTTTTATCTAATTACATCACTGAGCATGAATTGGTAACGTATCGTTACCTGCTTACAGTGCTAAGTATGCTCCCCGTTGTATGGTGGATGAAGCTACCTTTTAAGATTGATGTTGGAAATTTAGTGTTATCCATCATCGTAGGTGTGTTGTTGATTTTTTACACCAAGTTATTTTTCTTGGGCACAAAGTACGGCTCCCCTGGTTTGGCAGGAGCACTAGTAACCACTCTAATGCCGATTATTGTGTATGTGTTGATGCTGCTAAGTCGAGAGAAAAAACCAAAAATTAAAGATTGGCTCGCTTTAGTGTTAGGCATTGCAGGCGTGCTCACCATGATGAAAGCCTGGACCTTTGACTGGAGTCAAATTTTTAATGCATCGAACGTTTATTTATTATGGGCAGCACTATGTTGGGCGCTGATGTCCATTACTACTTCGTATACAAAATTAATTCATCCTGTGGTGTTGAGTTTTTACATTTATTTATTTGCCACTATCATTGACTGGGTGGTATTTTTTGATCCAAGCAGTGGCTCTATTTTTGCAATGGATCGGATATTTTGGACGGGGTTTACTTTCTTAGCAATTGGTTCTACCACTTTTGCGACGACGGTTTATTTTCTAGGTGTTCAAAAATTAGGCTCCAAGAGGGGCAGTGTGTTTACTTTTTTAGTGCCATTTTTTGCCATTGGCTTGAGTGTGATATTTTTAGGTGAAACATTGCAATGGACGACGATTGTAGGCGTATTAATGACAGTTACAGCGTTAATAATTCTGAATAATACTCAGTTAAGATCTAGAAATAAAGCATAATGAAACAAGGTCAAAAGACAAATTGATGTAGATAGTGAAACTTTTTGGATAAAAAATGGATGTAATTTATTGGTTAATTCCTAGCATGATTTTTGTGGGTGTTGTTCTGGTAATCCTTTTGATGCTAGGGGTTAAGAGTGGTCAGTTCGATGATTTAGAAGGGGAAGGTCAGCGTATTTTGTTTGAAGAAGACGAAGTTGATTTAAAAGTGGAAAAAAAGTTTAAAAAACCCCTTGACAGTTAGTTTTTTTTATAGAAAATTCGCACTTGAAGATATAAGAAAAGTAAAACAATAAAAAGAGGAAGAGAAAATGGCAAAAAATAATATTTATGGCTTGTTTGGTAAATCCCCAATCAGTCCATTGCAACAGCACATGACCCATACACATTCGTGCATTAGCGAGTTTAAAAGGCTTCATGGTTGCCATTCATGCCAAGGATTGGAATCAGGCTGAAGAAATTCGATCAATCATTGGCACTAAAGAGGGTGAGGCGGACGTTCTGAAAAAGAAACTGCGTTTAAGCTTACCTTCAACGTTCATGATGCCTTTTTCACGTAGAGATTTATTGGATTTGTTATTAATTCAAGATTCAATTGCAAACATTGCTAAAGATGTATCTGGGTTAATGATCAACCGTAAGATGACATTGCCTGATGAAATTTTTGAGGACATTATTGAATTAACAGACGTGTGTATTAAAACCTCTGCCATGGCGCTTAAAGCCATTAACGAATTGGATGAATTGTTAGAAACTGCGTTTAGTACTAGAGAGCAAAAAGTGGTTAACCATATTATTTCCGCTATTAATGATTTAGAAAGTGAATCGGATAAGATCCAACACAAGATTCGCGCCAAATTATTTCCATTGGAATCCAGTTTACCGCCAGTAGATGTGATGTTTTACTACCGCGCTGTTGAATGGTTGGGCGAGCTAGCTGATGCCGCTCAGAAAGTTGGCTCTCGATTAGAAGTGTTACTCGCAAAATAAGGAGCACCCATGGACATTATTGCTTCTGGCTATTTTGATTTTTTTGGTTATTCTATTAGCATCTTTATTGTACTGGCTGTCGTTTTTGGCTTATTCATGGCTTGGGGAGTGGGCGCAAATGATGTGGCAAATGCCATGGGTACTTCAGTAGGTTCAGGCGCTATTACGATCAAGCAAGCGATTGTTATTGCGGTTATTTTTGAATTTGCCGGTGCTATTTTGGCCGGTGGTGAGGTAACAGCAACGATTCGTAAGGGTATTTTAGACGCGGCTATTTTTACCGATAGCCCACACCTATTGGTTTATGGTATGTTAGCTTCACTTTTGGCGGCTGGTACTTGGCTGATGATTGCCTCAAGCCTGGGCTGGCCAGTGTCAACCACACACTCAATTGTGGGTGCAATTGTTGGTTTTGGTGCAGTAGGAGTAGGTGTTGATGCCGTGGCTTGGGGCAAGGTTGGCACCATTGCCATGAGTTGGATTGTATCGCCAATCTTGGCTGGGTCTATTGCTTTCATGCTATTTAGAAGTTTACAAAACTTAATTATTGATACCGCTAATCCATTTGACAATGCTAAGAAATATGTACCGTTTTATATGTTCTTAGTGGGTTTTGTTATTTCTTTAGTGACAATCTTTAAAGGCCTTAAACATGTTGGTTTGAGTTTTGATACTGGCACTAGTTATATGTTGGCAATTGGCTTTGGTGTGTTTGTATCACTCATTGGTACAATCGTTATTAGGCGCATTAAAATTGATCCTAGTGAAAATGAAGATTTTCACTTTACTTCAATGGAAAGAATTTTCAGTGTGCTGATGATTATTACAGCTGCCGCCATGGCATTTGCACACGGTTCTAATGATGTGGCTAATGCCATTGGTCCATTAGCCGCTATTTATGGTGTTATTGAAAGTGGTGGTCTTATTGGTGCTAAGAGTGCACTGCCAGTTTGGGTATTACTTGTAGGTGGTGGCGGTATTGTCTTTGGTCTGGTAACTTATGGTCACAAAGTAATCGCTACTGTGGGTACAGGTATTACCCAGCTTACGCCATCACGTGGTTTTGCAGCAACATTAGCAGCGGCAGCAACCGTAGTAATCGCCTCAGGCACAGGCTTGCCAGTATCAACTACGCAAGTATTGGTAGGCGCAGTTTTGGGTGTTGGTTTGGCGCGTGGTTTAGCAGCACTTGATACTCGCGTGATTAATAAGATCTTTTTATCATGGTTGATTACATTGCCAGCAGGCGCACTCATGTCAATTATCTTTTTCTTTATGCTGAAAGGCATGTTCGGAGCTTAAAAATGACTTTAGATGAAATTCAAACAAAACTCGAAGCAGGCGTTGAAGGTTCAACAGTTATCATGGAAGGAGATGGATGTAATTGCTCTACTTTAGTGGTTTCACCAATATTTGAAGGCATGTCGTTATTGGCTCGCCAAAGAATGGTGCTAGCAGCTGTGCGTGAGAATATTGACAGTGGTGAATTGCACGCCTTAAGCATTAAAGCCAGAACACCAGCAGAGAACGCTTAACTTTATTTAGTATTATAGGCAAGGCCTATAATACTAAAATCTATTCATTTTCGTGAGTGGCAGACACTTGTACTTGTTGGTCAAAGTCAATCTCAACATTGATATTAATCGGTCGACAACATACTGAGCAGTCTTCAATATAGCTTTGGCTTGGTTCAGAGCAATCAACATCTACTTCAATATTTTCGCCACAATATGGGCAGTCAATAGTGTGTGTTTGTAGTTTATTCATCAATATTTCGGTTATTTAAGTCTTTTATAATTGCTTCGCGCATTGAATTTGAGTAATTGATCCAGTTAGTGATTTCATCACTGTGACGCTTACAGCCTACACAGTAGTTGTTTTTGTTGTATTTACAAATATCCACGCATGGGCTTTGAATCGGTTGTTTTTCATTCATATTCTTTATTATAGTTTGCTAATGTAAAATACCATTCTTTATTTCTATAAACATTTTTTTATGGGCTTTTCTAAATTAGGCTTATCAGACTCTATTCTGAAAGCGGTCAAACAACAAGGCTATGATAAGCCATCTCCGATTCAAGAAAAATCTATTCCGATCGTATTAGACGGAAAAGATTTGATGGCAGCCGCACAAACAGGCACGGGTAAAACCGCAGGGTTTACATTGCCTATTCTGCAGTTATTGTCAAAAGGAAAGCCAACAAATTCAAACCAAGTGCGCACGCTGATACTAACACCCACTCGAGAATTAGCGGCTCAGGTGCAAGACAGTGTTGCCACTTATGGCAAGCATTTACCGCTTAAATCAACCGTGGTTTTCGGCGGTGTAAAGATCAACCCGCAAATGAAAAAACTTCGAGGTGGCGTTGATATACTAGTAGCGACACCAGGTCGATTGTTAGATTTGTATTCACAAAATGCGGTGAAGTTTGATCAGCTAGAAATTATCGTATTTGATGAAGCAGACCGAATGCTAGATATGGGATTTATTCACGATATTAAGAGAATTTTAAAGGTTTTACCCCCTAAAAGACAGACGTTAATGTTTTCAGCAACGTTCTCAGATGAGATTAGAAAGCTGGCAAAATCCTTAGTTCACAACCCGGTTGAGGTATCTACAACACCACGTAACACCACGGTTAAATCAGTTAAACAATGGATTCATCCAGTGGATAAATCTAAGAAACAAGCATTGTTAACAAAACTCATTAAAGACCACAGTTGGTATCAAGTGCTAGTATTTAGTCGTACTAAGCATGGCGCTAATCGCATTGCTACACAACTTGGCAAGAGGGGCATTACAGCAGCAGCCATTCATGGCAACAAATCTCAAGGTGCACGCACTCGTGCATTGGCTGATTTTAAAGATGGCAAGGTGAATGTATTAGTGGCAACTGACATTGCGGCGCGTGGTATTGATATTATTGAACTGCCACACGTAGTTAATTTTGATCTTCCTCACGTGCCAGAAGACTACGTTCACCGTATTGGTCGTACCGGTCGTGCAGGCTCAAAAGGTGAGGCGATATCACTCGTGAGTGCTGATGAAGTTAAACAGCTCTTTGACATTGAGCGACTGATTCAAAATAAACTTGATCGCATCATGGTGGATGATTTTGTGCCAGATCATGACTTGCCAGAATCGCTCAAAAAGCAATTTCCACCTAAGAACAAAAAACCAAAAAAGAATAAACCTCGTAATAAGCCTAGATACGGCAAAAACAGTAATTCTCAAGAAAATAAACCCAAAAAGAAGAAAGGATTTTGGGGCAATAAGCCCAAGAAACAATCTCAAAAATAAATGGAGCAATCATTATGAGTTGGTGGACAACAGTTTTAGGTGGGGCGTTTGGTTTTATGCTTGGCGGGCCATTAGGTGCGATGCTTGGCGTAGCATTTGCAGGTAATTTCTCTAAAGGAAAATCTAATTTTGGCGGATTCGCTAAAGATTACCATATCGGCGATCAACAGCGCGTTCAAGCGGCATTTTTTAGTAGTTTATTTTCAGTCATGGGATACATTGCCAAAGTTGATGGCAAGGTATCAAAGGCAGAGATCCTTTTAGCACAGCAAGTCATGGATCATATGCAGCTAGCAGATGACATGCAAAAAGTTGCCAGAGAGTTATTTAACCAGGGTAAGAAAAAAGACTTTAACCTAGATGAAGTGCTTGAGCAGTTCCGTTTGGAAAGCCATAGACGCACAGATCTAGTGCGTATGTTTTTAGAGATTCAAATCCAAGCTACTTATGCTGATGGCGTGCTGGACGATACAGAGCATGACGCCCTTAAATACATCGCCCAAAAACTACACTTCTCACTTCATGAGCTAGAAAATCTCATCCAACAGTTTGCTACTACCAGTCATCATGCTAGCAAGCTAAGCGTTGATGATGCCTATGTAATATTAGGCGTGGATAAAAATCTAACAGATAAAGAAATCAAACGTGCTTATCGTCGATTATTGTCACAGCATCATCCAGACAAATTAGTTGCCAAAGGCCTACCAGAAGAGATGATGACAATTGCCAAAGAAAAAACTCAAGAAATTATTAGTGCTTACGAACTTATTAAAAAGCAACGTGGCATGCGTTAATCTAAGACGCATTATCCATTTTTATAAACAACATGAAGGAAATTATATTATGAAGAAAATAGTAACAATAATTGCATTAGTGGCGTCATTAAATTCGACTGCCTTTTTTACTGAAATCGTCTCAAATCAAGCGTTCAGAGATTCAGATAACAATGGTATATTTGCCTATAATAGCTACAGTTATTGGGATCCTCGCTGGTATGCTGAAGAATTTATTAGTTTTATTAATACTATTGAAACAGACGTTAACGGTAAGAGCGATGATGAATTTTAAACTAACCACACTCTTAATCACATTGCTAGTATCAGTATCTGCACAAGCAGGGCTTTGGGAAAAAATGACAACAATGGGTGCGCAGACCGTTAAACCCAGCTCAGAATATCTAATCGAAACTGCAGGTTGGAACATCCGTGTGTATGAATGGATCCCAGCTGATAATCCAAATGTACGTTGTATGTTTGCCGCAGGCTCACAAAAAGGTGGCGTTGCTTGTTATTCAATTAATGACTAAATAAGCGTGCTTTTTACCAAACTCTTTGTTGTCGAAATTTTCAAAAACAGTCATTTACTAGATGTAAACTCCTGCCTTTTCAAATTCCTTACGCCTCGACTTTGATAAAAATCATCGCTTATTATGATATGACTTAATCCGTGGTAAAACAAGAAAGCTTAATAAAGGGTACCACTTGCATTTTGAATTCAAGCGCTATCTTTTTATTTAAAAATTTCGGAAATAATCAAAATCAGTGCGAATGCACCATATTCATAAGCACAAATCAGATAAAAAGCATTAAAAACAGCGATTGTAGCTTATTGAAATAGGGTTTTATTGCCTAAAAGATGGTAAATAGATTTAAAAGTAGAGGTTTTTGGCGCTAAGAGTATGGCATCTATAGCACTAATGAAAAATTTCGGAAATATTGTAAATCCGCTTATTTTTAGATTTTGTTTTACCTAATTTCAGTAAAAACCTCTGGATGCTGTTCAGCTACTCTAAGTAATGACTTGGCTGGGCCTTTAGGCGTTCTTCTACCTTACTCCCAGTCTTGAACGGTACGAACACTGACGCCCATCATTGATGCAAAGAATGATTGCGATAAATGCAGCTTCTTGCGTATATCTTGTGCAGGTGAAGGCTCAGACAAGCTTGATGTTTTTAGCTTAACCTTGCCGTTCTTGTGCTGCTTTACTTCTTTTAATCCTTCAAGAATTTCAAGGCCTATATCTCTATTGTTCATCGTCAATCTCCTGTGCTATTTGTTTTAATATATTCGCCTGAATAGTTGCTTGCTCATTCTTGGCGTATAAAGTAAGCATTCATATTTCATCATCTGCACTTTTCCAGTAATAGATAATCCTGATGCCGCCACTCTTGCCTTTATTGCCTACAGCCCACCTCATCTTTCTTACGCCACCACTACCGCGAACCATATCACCAGACTTAGCACTATTATAGGGACACAACACTTAATTATTCCTATTCGCACGAAAGATAAATAATTAAGTGTTGTGCCCCTTTGTGTCCCTTTAATTCTCAGAATACATGTCATGGATTATGACTATAGATTCTGAAACAATGCCTCAGATCGATCCTCATATGAAGGAGAAGGAGAGAGTTGAAAATACTAAAGTAATATGACAAATGGAAGCCAACAACTTGACATCAATTTATAAGTGGAGTACAATTAAATTAAATTTATACGTCATAAGG
>GG729963.1 GCA_000205985.2 uncultured Candidatus Thioglobus sp.
TGGGGTTCCGGGGGATCCCACTTAATTCTAATGGTTAAGTTTTTTGTAAAAATTCTCATGCACGCCAACGAATAATAATATCCGATATTCTTCACTCCACTGATAGGCTAGTAAGTATTGCTGATTGATGCAATCAAATTTGTAAACAAATATACTGGTTAGATCGCCGTGTTTTTCTTGGCCTAATAACGGGTCTTTAGCAATTGCACGAATGGCATCACCTACTTTTTTTAGTTGGTTTTTGTGTAATTTTTTATAAACCTTTTTGAATGCAGGTTTTTGCTTGATTTTCATTAATTTGAAAATTCAAATGGCTCACTTTCTTCATTGATGGCAATGAGTAGTTTCTCAACCATTTCAATTGGCAGGTCTGGATTGTCCATTGCTGCACGACCGACTCTCGCCCAATATTCGATTTGACTTGGAATGGTTCTAAATTCTGCTTTGGCTTGTGTTTTTGCTAGACTGTAAAGTTCGTCATTCACTCTAATGGATACACTCATTACTATCTCCTTTATTGTTTTATAGGCAGTATACCACAATTGTGGTGTATCACTACAAAATACACATCGTTATTGTTTTGATGAAAAACAGGTATTATTTATGCCATGAAAATCAAACTTCTGATTACTGGTGGAACAATCGACAAAGTTTATAACGAGCTGACGGGCGAGTTAGAATTCAGCGATTCTCATTTAGAGAAAATGCTAAAGCGTAGTCGATCTACTTTGGATATTTCTTCTGAAATACTGTTCTTAAAAGACTCTCTGGACATGACGGATGAAGATAGAGAATTGATTTTGTCAAAATGTTTAACGTCCACTGAAGATAAGATTGTTATTACCCACGGTACAGACACCATGGTGGAAACGGCTAAACTGCTGGGCGATCAAGCAAAGGGCAAGACTATCGTTCTGTTTGGATCAATGATTCCGTATTCAATCAATAACTCCGATGCGTTGTTTAACTTGGGCGTGGCGCTGAGTGCAGTGCAAAACAAAAAACAGGGCGTTTACATTGCCATGAACGGACAAATATTTGATTTTGACAAGGTTAAAAAAAATAAAAAATTGGGTATTTTTCAAACACGGGAATAGCCAAGTCGTTTCCAATTATTGCGTGGGTAATGTAACATTGTGATGGCATGATCAAAAAGACTCTTTCTCACGGTTTAACGGTACTAAAAGTAAGTACTTGGATCAGTGCGATTGTTGCGCTATTAGTGGTTTTATCAGTGGCTTTTTTTGTCGCCTTCCCGAGTTTGATTAAGGCACCGATCGAACATCAAATTTCTCATCTTAGTAATTTAAACGTTGAGCTGAAAAAGATTACTTTTGACTTTGAAAGGAGAGGGCTTGCTTTAAAGATTCACGGCCTTGAAGTGTCGTCGCTAGAGAAAAAACAACCCATTGCTTCTGTCAATATACTCAAATGGCGATTGAACCTAATGAGTTTATTTGAAGATATTTTTCAGCCTAGTAATATATATCTTGATACCTTAACGCTTTACTCCAGTGTCGACCCTCAAGATCGTGAATTTAGTGTGGATGATATTAAGCAACTGATTTCCAGTGAAAATTTAGCAACTCTGCATTTCTTTAAATCATTAACGATTAATAAAACTCTGATAAAGGGTAGAGAGATTATTCAGATTGCGCCGATTAAATTAAGTAGAGATGAAGCTCAATTATTGCTAAAGATAAAAGATCAAGATATAGATCTTGGTGGCATGGCATCTAATTTAGGCAAGGTAGATATTACTGCAACACTTTCTGCCACGCAATCTGAACAAGATAAGTTTTTGACATTGCCACTACTTATCAGCAGTGATGATTTTTCATTGATGTCTCACCTTAAGATTTTTAATGAAGGTGGGGAGGATTTTGTTGAGTTTGTTAGTTATCTTGACCAAGTGGAGATTGATAGTATTGGCGAATATTTGCCACCAAAATTATTAAGCAGTGCTACTTATGCATGGCTAAATCGCGCTTTCGTTTCTGGCAAGTTAAGCAATGTAAAACTTAACGTTAAGAAAAATTTATCAAAACAAACACCGGCAGAAATCAAAGTAAATGCACATTTGAGCGATAGCGAATTGTTGTTTGATTCCGATTGGGAAGCACTTAAACACTTAGATGCTGATATCAGTACCGATGGTAAAAAATTATTGGTAATGGTCAATAGCACTAAACTGAATAATATGGATTTGACTGATATTGCCGTGCAAATTCCAGATATGAGCGCGGAAAAATTAAACGTTGAAGTGATTGGCAAAATTGACACGCAAAGTCAGAAATTGATGCAGTTTTTAGCCGGCGCACCGCTTGGCACTACGGTGGATGAGGCACTGGATCAGTTTAGCCTAGAGGGTAAAGTGAAGGGCGATATGAATCTGGTTATTCCGTTGGATGATCGAGAGGCAATTATTGATGTGGACTTGGCCATTCAAGACAATCGTTTAACCATACTGGACGGTACTTTGGTGGTTAATGATTTTGATTCGAAATTGGCTTTTCATGATAATGAGATTACTTCTCAAGGTGTGGGTGATATTCGTGGCATGCCGTTTGATATTCGTATTAATCCGAACAATAGAGGTGATGACAGTGAATCTACTTTTAGGGTTGAGCTGATTAACAATAACAGTGGTTTTGAGCTCTACATTAGAAAGCAGTTGGATCAGTCTTGGTTAGCAAGAATTGAGTCTGAAATGATTAAGGGCAATGCGCTTATTTTTCTTGAAGAGGGGAAATCCCCCAGAGTCAAAGTGTTAGGTTTGCAAGTGTCTACATTGGATGCAATCAAAGGTGAGTTTGATATTAATCCAAGCGACATACCGAGCATGCGATTGAGCTCTAAAGGTATTTATGTGGATGAGTATCAAGTGCCCGATCTTAAGGTGGATTTGATTTCTGAAAACAACGTATTGACTATTAATAATTTGGAATTTGAGGGAGTGGGAGTTAGTGACAAAGCGTTAAGTTTTAATGGCGCTTGGCTGGATGGGAAAACTCGACTGATTGCCCAAGCACAAGGCAAACAGTTGTCTGATTTCTTGGATCAATTAAACGCTAAAGAAAAAGTTAAAGGCGGTGATTTTGATTTTGATATTCGCCTATTTTGTGAATGTGCACCGTGGAACATGAGCCTTGAAGATGTAACGGGTTATGTGGTGATGGACGTTAAGCAAGGCTCGTTTACCGATCAAGATCCAAGCATTGGTCGAATTTTGTCACTGCTTAATATTAAATCGATTGCGAAGCGTTTAAAACTGGACGTTTCCGATGTAACTGAAAAAGGCTTTGCTTATGACGATATTGAAGTGAGGTTGCACATCGGTCAAGCATTGGTAAAAATTGAAAAGTTTGAAATCAACGCGTCCTCAGGCATTATTCGTTTAACGGGTCAGAGTGATTTGGTTAAAGAAGAGTATGACCTAAAAGCACGCGTGAGCCCAGCGGTGGGCGATGCTGTCCCCGTTGCCACGGCACTGGCGGGCGGCGGTTTGATTGGCCTTGGGGTTTGGGCGATTGATGAAGTTGTTTTTAAAGGCAAACTCATTGATAAGATTGTGGATAAGGTGGTTGACATTGAATATAAAATTACCGGTCCTTGGGACGAGCCCCTCATTGAATAAATTATGATCGAACAATTATTAGATGATCATCATCTGAATCAAGAAAAAATTACTTCACTCTTGTCATCTTTGGCGGTTAAAGATGTTAATTATGCAGATTTGTATTTTCAGCATTCGGTGGCCGAGTCTTGGTTTTTAGAAGAAGGCATTGTTAAATCAGGTACTTATCACATTGGCCATGGTGTGGGAGCTCGCGCTGTTAAAGGCGAACAAACGGGTTTTTCGTATTCGGACGATTTAAACATTAAAGCCATTGAGCGGGCCGTTGAATTTTCCAGAGGAATTTCTAAGCATCAAGAGCCACAATCTATTCAAGCGTTTCATTCTGTACCGCAAGTAGCGAAATACAGCGGGTTGAGTCCATTAGGCAGTTTGACCTCAGAAGAGAAAGTGGATTTACTAAAACAAATTGACTCTATTGCTAGAAAAGAGCCTAAAGTGAAGCAAGTTAGCGCCTCTTTATCAGGCGCCTATACTGAGGTTTTGATCGTTTCTACCGATGGTGTTTATCAAAAAGATTATCGCCCAATGGTGCGTGTGAGCGTGAGTGTGATCGTTGAACATGAAGGCAGGATTGAGCACGCCTCAAGTGGCGGCGGAGGTCGGTACGATTATCGATATTTTATCGACCACAATCTGGCTGAAATATACACCCATGAAGCCATTCGTCAAGCATTGGTCGCACTTGAATCCAAAGGTGCACCGGCAGGAAACATGCCAGTGATACTAGGCCCTGGATGGCCAGGAGTTTTATTGCATGAGGCTATTGGTCACGGTTTGGAGGGGGACTTTAATCGCAAAGAATCTTCAGTATTCACCGGCAAAATCGGTGAACAAATAGCAAGCTCAAAGTGCACTATCGTGGACAACGGTACCTTGGCAAATCGACGCGGTAGTCTAACCATAGATGATGAAGGTACGCCGACACAAAATACCACTTTAATTGAAAATGGCATACTTAAAGGTTATTTGTTTGATAAGTTAAACGCTAGACTGATGGGGCAAAAAAGCACGGGCAATGGCAGACGTGAATCTTATGCGCACATTCCGATGCCGCGCATGACCAACACTTACATGCTGAATGGTAAGGATAAATTAGAAGAAATGATTGCCTCAGTCGATGATGGCTTGTACGCGGTGAACTTTGACGGTGGCCAAGTGGACATTACCTCGGGTAAGTTTGTATTTTCAGCCAATGAGGCTTATTTAATTAAAAATGGAAAAATCACCGCACCGGTAAAAGGCGCTACGCTTATTGGATCGGGCGATGAGGTTTTGAAGAAAATTTCCATGGTGGCAAATGATCTAAGATTGGACAGTGGTATTGGTGTTTGTGGAAAAGAGGGTCAGTCGGTGCCTGTTGGTGTGGGTCAGCCAAGTTTAAAAATAGACCAGTTGACGGTTGGTGGCACGGAAGTTGGGCAATAAATCAACAATATTTATGCTTAAATTTATTTCCTTGTTATTTTCTAAATTAGATATAATATTTGACTTCTATCAAGAGGTAAAAGGGAGATTGATTAGGTGTTAGAAAATTATTTACCGATTATGGTTTTTATTTTTCTAGGTGTTGCTTTTGGCGTAGGCCCAATGTTGATTGGTTATCTGCTAGGCCCAAGCAAACCAGATGAAGAAAAAAATTCTCAATTCGAATGCGGATTCCCTGCTTTTGATGATTCACGCATGTATTTCAATGTGCGTTATTACTTAGTCGCTATTCTTTTTATCTTATTCGATTTAGAAGTTGCTTTTGTATTCCCTTGGGCAGTGGTCCAGTCTGATTTAGGCTGGTTTGGTTTTATTGCCATGAGTATCTTTTTGTTTTTACTTGTCGTTGGTTTTATCTTCGAATGGAAGAACGGCGCACTTGAGTGGGAGTAAATTTTGGCAATTGAAGGTTTAATGAAAGAGAGCTTTGTTACTACTTCGTTGGACAAAGTTATTAACTGGGCAAGAACAGGTTCCTTGTGGCCAATGACCTTTGGCTTGGCTTGTTGTGCGGTAGAGATGATGGAAGCAGGGTCTTCTCGTTACGACCTTGATCGTTTCGGTATTGTGTTTAGACCTACTCCTCGCCAATCAGATTTAATGATTGTGGCCGGTACATTGACAAATAAAATGGCACCTGCGTTGCGTAAGGTTTACGATCAAATGCCCGAGCCAAGATGGGTAATTTCTATGGGCTCGTGTGCTAATGGAGGCGGTTATTACCATTATTCTTACGCTGTTGTACGTGGTTGCGACCGTATTGTTCCGGTTGATGTGTATGTTCCTGGTTGTCCGCCAACGGCAGAAGCACTGCTTTACGGTATTTTACAATTGCAAGATAAAATTCGTCGCACCAACACCATTGCGAGAACTTGATGGAAGACTTGAAAGAACAATTAATCGAAGAGTTTGGCGAAGACAGTCTGGTTGAAGCTTTTAGTGAATTAACTTTAACCATTAACGTTAACGACATCATTAAGACTTGTTTAAAACTTAGAGATTTTTTCTTTTTTGATACCTTGGTCGATTTGTGTGGTGTTGATTATTTAACTTATGGCCAATCGGATTGGGACGCAGGTGCTAGTTCTTCTGGTTTTAGTCGAGGTCGCGAAGCGCAAGGTGGCGACGACAGACACAGTGAGCGCTTTGCCGTGGTTTATCATTTATTATCGGTGAGCAAAAACCAAAGACTTCGTGTGAAATCTTTTGTTGATGAAGCTGAGCCGATTATTGAATCCGTTACTGATATTTGGGCATCGGCCGATTGGTATGAGCGTGAAGCCTTTGATTTGATGGGTATTTTGTTTGAGAATCATGTTGACCTTCGTCGAATTTTGACCGACTATGGCTTTGTAGGACACCCACTACGTAAGGATTTCCCAATGATTGGTGAGGTGGAAATGCGCTACGATGAAGATTTGGGTCGTGTGGTATACGAGCCAGTTAGTATCGAGCCAAATATTAATGTACCTAGAGTAATTAGAAAATAGGTAATTATTATGGCTGAAATTCGCAACTACACACTTAACTTTGGTCCGCAACATCCTGCGGCGCACGGTGTTCTACGCCTGATTTTAGAAATTGATGGCGAAGTGATTGAACGTGCCGATCCACACATTGGTTTGTTGCATCGTGGCACTGAAAAATTAGCAGAGTCCAAGCCTTACAATCAATCCATTGGTTACATGGATCGCTTGGATTATGTGTCGATGATGTGTAATGAGCATGCTTATGTGATGGCAATTGAAACCATGCTTGAGCTCGAAGTGCCTGAACGCGCTAAATACATTCGAGTGATGTTTGATGAAATTACCCGTATCTTGAACCACCTAATGTGGCTAGGTACGCACGGTTTGGATGTGGGTGCTATGAGTATTTTCCTTTACGCATTCCGCGAGCGTGAAAAGCTCATTGATTGTTACGAGGCGGTGTCGGGTTCACGCATGCACGCAACTTATTATCGTCCGGGTGGTGTTTATCGTGACCTGCCAGATAAAATGCCACAATATTTAGAGTCGGATTTCCGCACTGAAAAAGAATTAAAAGTTATGAATGCGAACCGACAAGGTTCGTTGCTAGATTTCATTGCAGATTTTGTTAAAGAATTTCCAAAGAGCATTAAACAGTACGATGATTTATTGACTGATAATCGTATCTGGAAACAGCGTTTGGTAAACATTGGCATTGTTTCGGCTAATCGCGCAAAACAACTTGGTTTTACCGGTCCGATGCTTCGTGGTTCTGGCGTGGCTTGGGATCTTCGTAAAAATCAGCCTTATGCTGTGTACGATAAAATGGAATTCGATATTCCAGTGGGTGTAACGGGTGATAGTTACGACCGTTATTTGGTGCGCATGGAAGAAATGCGCCAATCCAACCACATCATTGATCAGTGCGTTGAGTGGCTACAAAATAATCCCGGTCCAGTCATGAGTGACGATCATAAGGTAGCACCACCTAATCGTGTAGAGATGAAAGATGACATGGAATCACTTATCCATCATTTTAAATTATTTACCGAAGGTTACTGTTTGCCAGAGGGAGAAGTTTATTCCGCTATCGAGCATCCTAAGGGTGAGTTTGGCGTGTATTTGATTTCAGACGGCGCTAACAAGCCATACCGAGTTAAGATCAGAGCACCTGGTTTTGCGCATTTAGCTGCCATGGATGAAATGGCAAGAGGGCACATGCTTTCAGACGTTGTTACAATAATTGGAACTCAGGATATTGTATTCGGAGAAATCGATAGATAAATTATGATTTCAACTAAAGCAAAAAAACAAATTGACAGCTGGGTGGCAAAATACCCAGAAGGCAAACAGAGCTCTGCCGTGATGGAGGCGTTGAAAATCGTCCAAGCAGAAAATGACAATACGTTGAGCACTGATGCTATTCAAGCGGTGGCTGATTATTTGGATATGCCAGGTATTGCTGCAGCAGAAGTGGCTACTTTTTATGAGAATTACAACCATAAGCCGGTGGGTAAACACACCATCCGTTTTTGCCATAACATCTCTTGCATGCTTAATGGCGCGGATGATTTAATTGCCTATTTAGAGAAAAAACTCAAGGTTAAAACTGGTGAAGTAACAAAGAATGGCCTAATCAATGTGAAAAAAGTCGAGTGTTTGGGTGCCTGTGTTGGTGCACCAATGTTTCAAATTGGTGACCAATATTACGAGAACTTAACCAAGCAAAAAATTGATGAAATTGTGGACGGTCTAAAGTGAATGAAGTTTGTTTTAAAACCTTAGATCAAAAAAAATCATGGTCACTCAAAACCTATGAGGCGAATGGCGGTTATTCAGTTTGGCGAAAAATTCTTAAAGGCGAACTAACCCCAGATCAAATTATTGATGAATTAAAAACCTCAGGTTTGCGTGGTCGAGGTGGCGCAGGTTTCCCAACTGGCCTTAAATGGAGTTTTATGCCGCGTAATGCCGACATGCAAAAATACGTAGTGTGTAATTCTGATGAAGGCGAGCCTGGCACTTGCAAAGATCGAGACATTCTAAGATTTAACCCTCACTCTGTGATTGAAGGCATGGCGATTGGCGGCTTTGTAATGAATGCCACTAAAGGGTATAACTACATTCGTGGCGAATTTATGGAGCCATTTTATCGTTTTGAGGGTGCGCTTAAAGAAGCCTACAAGGCTGGTTTATTAGGTGAAAACATTGACAAAAGTTCAATCAGTTTTGATTTGTACGCACACCTTGGTGCCGGTGCTTATATTTGTGGCGAAGAAACGGCGCTTTTAGAATCACTTGAAGGTAAAAAAGGTCAGCCAAGGTTCAAACCACCGTTCCCAGCTAACATTGGTTTGTATGGAAAACCAACAACGATTAATAACACTGAGAGTTTTGCTTCGGTGCCTGAAATTTTGGCACAAGGCGGTCAATGGTTTGCGGACATTGGCGTTGAAAATTCCGGCGGTTGTAAGTTGTTTTCAGTTACTGGGCACGTTAATAAACCGTCTAATTTTGAAGTACCTATGGGTACATCATTTAAGGACCTGTTGAAAATGGCAGGTGGCATTCGTAAAGGTCGAAAATTAAAAGCCGTGATCCCTGGTGGATCATCAACGCCAGTATTAACGGCAGACGTAGCGATGGGAATGACCATGGACTACGATGGCATTGAAAAAGCAGGTTCCATGCTTGGTGCGGGTTCGGTGATTGTAATGGACGACACAACTTGCATGGTGGAAACATTAACAAGATTGGCGCATTTTTATTACGATGAATCTTGCGGTCAATGCACGCCGTGTCGCGAAGGTACGGGTTGGTTGTATCGTGTACTAAAGCGCATTATGGATGGCAATGGAAAAGCCGATGACATTGATTTATTATTAGGCGTTCAAGAGAAAATTATTGGCAATACAATTTGTGCACTCGGTGATGCCGCGGCAATGCCAGTTGAAAGTTTCTTGAGGAATTTCCGTGAAGAGTTCGAATATTACATCGAGCATGGCAAGAGTATGGTGAAAGGGTAATGGCTAAAGTTGAAATTGAAATTGACGGAAAAATAGTTAACGCCAGAGCAGGTGAAATGCTCATCGCTGTTACTGACAGGGAAGGCATCAGTGTGCCGAGATTTTGTTACCATAAGAAATTATCAATATCGGCCAGTTGCCGCATGTGTTTGGTGGATGTTGAGGGTGCACCTAAGCCACAACCTGCGTGTTCCACGCCGATTGCCGATGGCATGAGAATTCATACTCAGAATGAGAAGGTAAAAACCTCTCAAAAAGCAGTGATGGAATTTTTGCTGATTAATCACCCATTGGATTGCCCAATTTGCGATCAAGGTGGAGAGTGTGAATTGCAAGACGTTGCTATGGAGTATGGTTCAGACGTTTCTCGTTTTACCGAAGGTAAGCGCATTGTGGCTGATAGCGATATTGGTGCTTTGATCCAAACTGACATGACGCGTTGTATTCACTGCACACGCTGTGTTCGTTTTGGTACTGAGATTGCTGGCATTATGGAAATGGGCGGTATCGGTCGTGGAGAAGATTTAAAGATTGAGCCATTTTTAACCGAAGGCATTCAATCGGAGCTATCGGGCAATATGATTGACGTGTGTCCAGTGGGTGCATTAACATCCAAACCTTTCCGTTACGAACTAAGAACTTGGCAGATGAATTCAAAGCATAACATCGCCAGACACGACTTGGTAGGTTCAAACATTCACGCGCAAACTTATAAAGGTAAAGTTAAGCGTATTGTCGCAAGAGACAACGACGATGTTAACGAGACCTGGATTTCAGACAGAGATCGTTTTTCTTATGAAGGCTTATCACACGAAAACAGATTGTTAGCACCGCAAATTAAAGTTGAAGGCGAATGGAAAGAAGTGGAATGGAGTGTGGCTTTGGACTTTGCAGTTAGAGGGTTAAGCAACAACATTCTAAACAGTCATCAAACCAGCCAACTTGGCGCACTGGCATCCAACACAGCTACCCTTGAAGAATTTCATTTATTGCAAAAAATATTAAGAGAAATTGGTTCTGAGAACATTGATCACCGCCTTAATGTTAAGAATTTAAACGATCCAATCGTATTGGATTCGAATATTAAAATTGCTAATCTTGAAAATGTTGACCATGCTTTAATCGTGGGCTCTTATACGCGTTTAGAGCAGCCGATGATCAACCATCGTTTACGCAAAGCAAGTTTGAAAGGTGCGACGGTGGATGTAATTAATGCCATGGAATTTGATTTTAATTATCCAATTAATTCTGAAAATATCATTGCTCCAAATAAGGTTGCAGTCACTTTAGCCGGCGTGTTAAAAGTAATTTTAGAGTCCAAACAAAAAGAAATTCCAGACTATTTGGCTCCGGTTAAAATCGACGATTCCTCTAGTGCATTAGCGGAAAAATTATTATCAGCCGACCAATCAGTCATTGTATTAGGCGAGCACATTATCAATAGTGATTCAGCCGCAAGTATTGCTAATTTGATTACTAACATTGCTGAACAAACTAAAAGTTCAACTCTCGATTTGAGCATGAGTGGCAATTCAATGGCGGCAAATCTAGCTGGCTTTGTACCAGGCAAAGGTGGGCTTGATGTGAATGCGATGCTTAAGGCAGATTTAAAAGCTTATATTCTTCTAGATATGTACCCGCATTATGATTTTCATCATTCAATAAAAGCCATTGAAGCATTGAACAAAGATGATACTTTTGTCATTTCTTTGAACAGCTTTAAAGACAAAGACGTAGCTAATTATTCAGATGTATTATTGCCAATTGCTTGTTTCTACGAGACTTCAGGCTCACACGTGAATATTGAGGGCGAAATACAATCTTTTGCAGCAGCTGTTTCTGCGCCAAGTGACTCTAAACCCGCCTGGAAAGTGTTAAAAGTATTGGCTGATTTATTGGAATTACCTGGCTTTCACTACGCTGACTCTACGCAAGTAACCAGCGAGATAACGCATCAAAGTCATAATACTCACGTACATGATGAAAATATTAATTTAACGGCCAAGCAAGGTGTCCATGTTATTTGGCAAAAATCACCTTACGCCATTGATGTTTTATCAAGACATTCTACGTCATTACAGATGACTAAGATTGGCCAAATTAACAGTGCTTGGATGACTAAGACTACTGCAAAATCTTTAGATATTTCGGAAAATGATAAATACTTAGGTGTTCCAGTTGTGATTAGTAATACGGTTGCAAATAATTGCGTGTTCATTAATGCCAACCACTCAACACAAGGCGGGGGTCAGACATGATGGATCTTTGGCTGTCATTTGTTGAATTAGTGCATGAGTTAATTCCGTGGTTTGATGGTTCTGTGGCTTTGGTTTTAATTATTCTAATCAAGGCCGTTGCATTAGTAATGCCACTGATGTTGGTGGTTGCTTATTTCACTTATGCTGAGCGTAAGGTGATTGGTTACATGCAGCTGCGTATCGGACCTAACCGTGTTGGCCCTAAAGGCTGGTTACAGCCTATTGCCGATGCACTTAAACTCATGACCAAGGAAATTATTTTTCCTACCAAAGCCAATATTTATTTATTTCTTTTAGCGCCCATATTAGCCATTGCACCAGCCATTGCAGTTTGGGCAGTAATCCCTTTCGATGAAGGAATTTACGTCACCAATTTAGACATCAGTCTACTCTACGTTTTGGCCATTGGATCTATCGGTGTTTACGGCATTATTTTGGCGGGTTGGGCATCAAACTCTAAGTACCCATTATTAGGTGCTTTACGTTCTGCATCGCTGTTAGTTTCTTACGAAATTGTCATTGGATTTGCTTTAGTGACCGTGGTAATGATTGCCGGTAGTGTTAATTTAAACACCATTGTAGAGGCTCAAAAAGGCAGTATTTTGCATTGGTATTGGGTCCCATTATTCCCAATGATGATTATTTTCTTTATTTCAGCGTTGGTTGAAACCAACCGCGCTCCTTTTGATGTGGTGGAAGGTGAATCTGAAATTGTTGGCGGTACGCACGTTGAGTATTCGGGCATGACTTTTGCAGTATTTTTCTTGGCAGAATACGCCAATATGATTCTAATGGCAGTGTTAGCTGTGGTTATGTTTTTTGGTGGTTGGCATTCTCCATTTGAAGGTATTCCAGTTATGGAATCAGCCTTTGCTTGGGTGCCAGGCATTATTTGGCTACTAGCCAAAACCAGCTTCTTTATGTTTTTATATTTGTGGATACGTGCAACATTCCCACGTTTTAGATACGATCAAATCATGCGTTTGTCTTGGAAGGTGTTTTTACCATGGACCATTGCTTGGATTTTTGTAGTCGCGCTAATGACTCAATTGAAAATAGGGCCTTGGTTCTAGTATTGGAAGTGTAATTTATGATTAATAACATTAAAAAATTAGTAAAAGATTTCAGCTTGAGTGAATTACGTGGTGGTATGAAAATTACCGCTAAAGAGCTAATTAACAAAAAAATTACGGTTCAATTTCCAGAAGAAAGAACACCGATTTCACCAAGGTTTAGAGGTTTACATGCATTGCGTCGTTATCCAAATGGTGAAGAACGTTGTATTGCTTGTAAGCTTTGTGAAGCGGTTTGCCCGGCCAATGCCATTACCATTGAATCTGAAATGCGCGACGATGGCACACGCCGTACTACGCAATACGACATTGATTTGTTTAAATGTATCTTTTGCGGTTTTTGTGAAGAAGCTTGTCCGGTGGATGCCATTGTTGAAACTCAGATTTTTGACTATGCATTCGTTGGCTCGAGAGATGGAAATGATAATTTACAAGGACAATTTGGAAGCGTTATCACCAAAGAGCAATTGCTAGACGTGGGTAATAAGAACGAAAAGACCATTAATCAAACCAAGCTGGAAGATTCAAAATACAGGTAAAAAAATTATGGAATTCGAGCAAATATTATTTTATGTATTTTCATTTTGGTTTGTGGCAAGTTCACTGGCCATGATTTTTTCGCGTAATGCAGCTAAAGCCGTGCTGTTTTTAATCTTATCGTTCTTTTCTGCAGCCAGTATTTGGATCTTATTAGAGGCAGAATTTTTGGCCATTACTTTGATCTTGGTTTACGTGGGCGCGGTGATGGTGTTGTTCTTATTTGTAATTAAAATGTTGAACATTGATAAATCCACATTGCGTGCAAAGTTTGCTGGTTATTTACCGTTAGGCCTGATGGTGGCCGCCGTTATTATTGCTGAGATGGTATTAGTATTGGGCAGTGCTCAGTTTGGTTTAGACGTTGTCGCCGCGCCGGTAAGGCATGGAGCGGACTACAGTAACATCACTGTGTTGGCCATGCAACTTTACACAACGTACGTTTATCCATTTGAGTTGGCGGCAGTGCTGTTGCTGATTGCAATCATTGCAGCCATTACCTTGGTACATCGTAACGAGATTAATCGCAAAAAACAGTCGATTCCAGAGCAGGTCAATGTCCAAGCTAAAGACCGAGTACGTTTAGTTTCAATTGCTTCACCTAACAAGGAGAAAAAGTAATGGTTAGTTTGAGTGATTATCTAATTTTAAGTGCCATTATTTTTTGCATTGGTCTAGTAGGTATCTTTGTTAATCGTACCAACATCATTACATTGCTCATGTGTGTCGAGCTAATTTTGGTTGCGGTTAATACCAATTTTATTGCGTTTTCTCATTTTTTAGGCAATGAAGCTGGGCAGATATTTGTATTTTTTATTCTGACGGTGGCCGCTGCAGAGGTTGCGATTGGACTGGCGATTCTAACTTTATTGTTTAGAAATAAAGGCAGTATCAATGTTGATGTTACTAACAGTTTGAAGGGCTAAGTCATGGAAAATATTTATTTAGCAATTGCTCTTTCACCATTATTAGGCGCTATTATTGCCGGATTTTTTGGTGGCATTCTGGGTCGCAAAGCAACGCACACCATTACCATTTTAGGCGTCTTGGTTTCAACGGTATTGGCATTGTACGTGTTCAATCATCATGTGCTAGAAAAGGGTGAAATTTTTAATCAAAACCTATACACTTGGATGCAAGTTGGCGGTCTTAATGTCAGCGTCGGTTTCTTGATTGACAATCTAACCTCGGTGATGCTGGTCGTGGTTTCGTTTGTATCACTCATGGTGCATATTTATACCATTGGCTACATGGATGACGATGCAGGCTACACTAAGTTTTTTAGTTACATTTCTTTGTTTACCTTCTCCATGTTTATGCTGGTTATGTCAAATAACTTCATGCAATTATTCTTTGGTTGGGAAGCGGTGGGTTTGGTTTCATACTTACTGATTGGTTTTTGGCATCATAAAGAATCAGCGGTCGAGGCTAATTTAAAAGCTTTCTTAGTAAATCGCGTTGGTGATTTTGGTTTCTTGCTCGGCATTGGATTGGTGTTGGCTTTTAGTGGATCATTAGACTATATGGAAGTGTTTTCAAGCTTAAGTGCAACGGCAGGTGTTGAGCTTTGGGGGTTGGATTTAATTACCGTTATTTGTTTATTGTTATTCGTAGGCGCCATGGGCAAATCTGCACAAGTACCACTGCATGTTTGGTTGCCAGGTTCTATGGAAGGCCCGACACCAATTTCAGCATTGATTCACGCAGCCACTATGGTAACTGCCGGTATCTTTATGGTATCACGCATGTCGCCAATGTTTGAACTTAGCGATGTGGCGTTAACCGTGGTGATGGTGGTAGGTGCAATTACTGCGTTATTCATGGGTTTACTGGGTATTGTACAAAACGATATTAAAAAAGTAGTGGCTTATTCCACGCTTTCA
>GG729962.1 GCA_000205985.2 uncultured Candidatus Thioglobus sp.
CTCTGAGTTTAGTAATGGGCCACACCAAGGAAAAGATGTGTTTATCCCCATGTCTGCAGTCATTGGCGGACAGAAAATGATTGGCCAAGGTTGGTCGATGTTGATGGAATCATTATCCTTAGGAAGAGGTGTATCTCTTCCCTCTTTGTCGTTAGCGGGTGTAGAGCTTAGCCTTAAAACCTCAATTGAATACGCATTGATCAGAAAGCAATTTAAGCAATCTTTGTATCGTTTTCAAGGTGTGGCAGAAAAAATTGTACCCATGGCTTCCGATGCATTAATGATGAAAGCAATGAGTAATTTTCACCTAGATTTGCTTGATCAAGGTCTCAATCCATCGATTAGCTCTGCTATTTTGAAATACAACCATACTGAGCTATTAAGAACCAACATCAACCGTGCTATGGACATTCATGGCGGTAAAACAGTGATGCTCGGTGAGGGAAATTATTTAGCCAATATTTACGAAACCATTCCCATTGCTATTACGGTTGAAGGGGCAAATATCTTAACTCGATCCATGATTATATTTGGCCAAGGGTTAATGCGCTGCCACCCATTTTTAAAAGATGAGTTAACTGCCATAGAAACACAAAGCTACACTTCATTTAATCAATATTTAGGCAAACACCTTGCTCATATAGCCAGTGTTAAAGCTAAAAGTCTTGTCTTTGCGTTGAGTGGTGGTAGACTGTCTAACGCACCTAAAAACACAAAAAGCACTGCTCAAATGTATTATCAACAACTCAGTAGCATCAGTGCCAGTTTTGCTTTTTTGGTTGAAATGGTACTCATAAAATTTGGAACAAAAATCAAGTTTCAAGAAAGCATGAATGGGTTGTTTTCTGATTTACTCATTAAGATGTATGGTATTTCCACGCTGCTTAAATATGTGGAAAAACTGGATAATAATTTTGATGACTTGCTCAAATGGACAATGCAGAGGCATGTTTTTGAATCTCAAATGCTACTTAAAGAAATTTGCGATCAATTTAAAAATCCTTGGTTTTTTAGATGGCTAGTTTTGCCATGGGGGATTAACAAAACCAAGCCTTCCATTGAGTTACAAAGTAAGATTGTCAATCAGTTGATTAATGATAAACACCTTAAAAACACACTCACTGATGATGTTTTAATCATTAAAGATTCTCCACTTGATGAATTAGAGCGGGCTTATGAACTTGCAATTGATGCTGAAAAAATTTATAAAAGAGTTAGGTACGTTGATGACGCTGAAGGTGTTGATGCTTTATTGGATCAAGAAAAGATAACCAGCGAGGAACATCAGCTCTTATCAAACTTAACACAGTTGCGTCGAAAAATTTTAGCGGTGGATGATTATGAAAATTAATCGAGTTGGTGTTTTAGGCAGTGGCGTGATGGGCACACAGATTGCTGGTGTGTTTGCCAATGCAAACATTCCAACTTTATTGTTTGGCTATCAAGAGCACGTTAAAAAAAGATTTAGACAAGATTCATACTTTTAAACCTGAAGCACTCACCCATCCTAAACAAGCTTCTTGGATTACGCCTTTGAGCCTTGAAGATGACTTGGCGCAATTATCCAATTGTGATTTAGTGATTGAAGCAATTATTGAAGACATTGATGCCAAGCAAGCATTGTTTAAAAAGATAACACCTCATTTAAATAGCGAAGTTATTTTGGCAACCAATACTTCCAGTCTTAGTGTGAATCAAATTGGGGAAAAACTAGGGAAATTTAAATCACGCTTTTGCGGTATTCATTTTTTTAATCCGCCCCGCTATATGCCACTCATTGAATTGATTTCAACTGAAGAAACGGATAGGGAAATCTTAGACAATTTGGAGGGTTACTTTACCTCAGAGTTGGGTAAAAATATTCTTTATGCCAAGGATGAATCTGGCTTTATTGCCAATCGAATTGGAGTATTTTCAATTGTGGCCTGTATTCATCATGCCCAAAGACTGTCGTTAGGATTTGACACGGTTGATGCACTCACCGGTGTTAAATTAAAACGACCTAAAAGCGCTACGTTTAGAACGGCTGATTTGGTGGGTTTGGATATTTTAAAACACGTGTTTGAGCAGTTTGAGCGCGCACATACAAACGATCCGTGGCATCATTATTTCAAAACACCGGAGTGGTTAAACACAATGGTGGGAAATCACCTCTTAGGTGAAAAAACCAAGGGAGGTCTTTATAAAAAAGAAGACGGCATAATTAAAATTTATCAGCCCGAAAACCAGAGCTATGTTAAGGCAATCTACGACATAGATAAATCTGTTAAAGAAATTCTGAAAAAAGACACGTCAAAGCAACTTACTTTGCTTAAATCTAATAAACATCCTCAGGCGCAATTTCTCTATTCTGTGATTAAAGACACCTGCTTGTACAGTGCTTATCACCTTAAGGACATCGCACATTCTACTCGAGACATTGATTGGGCATTGCATTGGGGGTTTGGTTGGGAGGTGGGTATTTTTGAATATTGGCAAATTAATGGTGTGGAGCAATCATTGGCATTGTTTTTAGAAGGCAATGAAGAGGTTTCAACGCCAAATTGGTTAAATGACGTTGCTGACTTTTACATTGAAGAAGGTGCTTATTCACCAATGGAAAAATCCTTTGTTGCTTATTCAGATCATTCCATCTATCAGCGCCAACTTCATCGCCCTACTCTAATGGGTGAAAGCAACAAAGAACAAGGCCAAACTATCTTTGAAAATGATTCCGTTCGGTTTTTTCATGAAGGCGATGGAATTGCCGTTTTTAGTTTAAAAACTAAACTGAATACGCTCAATTTAGAGGTGATTAATTCGCTAATAAAAGCCATTGAAATTGCCGAGCAAGAGTTTAAGGCTATGATACTTTGGCAAGACAGTGCGCCATTTTGCGCTGGGGCTAATTTGTATGAGATCGTCGCTGGGGCTAAATTAGGCATGATTGAACATCAAAATTTAATCAGTAGCTTTAAGAAGAAAGCATGGCAACTGCTTAAGCCAAATTTACCAAGTCTTGAGGATTTAAAACCTATTAACGAGGTGATTGAACTGCTTCAACAAGCGCTAATGTCGCTTAAATACAGCAAGATACCAACCGTTGCTGCCGTTGAAGGGTTGGCGCTGGGCGGTGGTTGTGAAATGCTGTTGCATTGCGATTCACGCGTGGTTCACACTGAAAGTTACGTTGGGCTGGTTGAGATGGGTGTGGGTTTATTGCCGGCAGGTGGCGGTTGCAAAGAAATGGCAAGGCGCGCTGCCAAACATGAAAACATGTTTCCAATATTGGCAAAATATTTTGAGCAAATTGGATTGGCAAAAGTATCCAGTAGCGCAATGAAAGCACTTGAAATGGGTTATTTAGATGAAAACGATTTGATTGTCTCACAAAGATTAGAGTTGCTTTATTTTGCTAAGCAAAAAGCCTATCTTATGATTAATAAAAATTACCGCCCAGAAGATGTAAATCAAACTTTTAAAGTTGGTGGTACCACGGCAAAAGCCAATATATTAGCGCAACTCACCAACATGAAAACTGGGGAGTTTATTTCTGAATACGATGATTTTATTGCCAGAAAAATTGCTGATGTGCTTTGTGGTGGTGAGGTAGATCCTGGCACTGAAGTGGATAGCCAATATTTGTTGAATTTAGAGAAAATACATTTTATTGAACTGTTGAAAAAAGACAAAACTCAAGATAGAATTGAACATATGCTTATTAAACACAAGCCTTTAAGGAACTAACATGACTCAAGATGCCTACATTGCTAGTGCTATCAGAACTCCAACTGGCAAAGCCAAAGGCGTGTTTAAGCAAGTGCGTCCTGATGATTTATTGAGTTTCATTTTAAAAACTTTACTAGAAGACAATCCTAGTGTTGATCCTAAGATGATTGATGATGTGATTATTGGTTGCGCTATGCCTGAAGCTGAGCAAGGGCTCAATATTGCTCGAATATCTGCTTTACTTGCTGGCTACCCCAATTCAGTCGCTGGGGTAACGGTCAATCGTTTCTGTGCCTCAGGGCTACAATCTATTGCTTATGCGGCTGACCGTATTCGCCTAGGTGAGGCTGATGTTGTGATTGCTGGTGGTGTGGAATCAATGAGCATGATTCCAATGACTGGTCATCACCCTGCTTTTAATATGAAGGTTTTTAATGAAGATAATCTAGGTATTGCTTATGGAATGGGTACCACGGCCGAGCAAGTGGTGAAGAAATATAATATTAAGAGAGGTGCACAAGATCAGTTTGCCTTTGAATCTCATCAAAAAGCCATTAGTGCGATCAATCAAGGTTATTTTGAAGATGAGATTAGACCTTATGAAACGATTGTCCAAAGCTATGATTCGGATTCAAAACAAATAATACAAAAATCAGTCACCGTTTCTCAAGATGAAGGCGTTCGATTTGATACCTCTATTGAGCAGCTATCTAAGCTAAAAGGTGCATTCCATGTTAACGGCTCGGTAACTGCGGGTAACAGCTCACAAATGAGTGATGGTGCATCCGCAGTATTGCTATGCAGTGAAAAAGCGCTGAAGCTTTTTAATTTAGAGCCAATGGCAAGGTTTGTAGGTTTTGCCGTGAGCGGTGTTGATCCGAAAATTATGGGTATTGGGCCGGTTTTGGCAATTCCTAAGGTATTGAAGCAATGTGGACTTAAACAGCATGATATTGGACATATTGAGCTGAATGAGGCCTTTGCCGCGCAAAGTTTGGCCGTTATTCAAGAATTGAATCTTGATCCTAATGTGATCAACCCCTTAGGAGGTGCAATTGCACTAGGACACCCGTTGGGCGCAACGGGCAGTATCCGAACTTCAACTTTAGTGCATAATTTAAACAGAACTGATGCACGTTTTGGCATGGTTACTATGTGTATTGGAAGTGGTATGGGGGCAGCCGGTGTTTTCGAAAATTCTCAATAAAAAACCATACATTTACACACGCATACTCTCAATTGATGGTGGCGGTGTTAGAGGTGTTGTACCTGCAGTCCTCTTGTCTTATTTAGAGGAAAAATTACAACAGTTTGATGATAATCCAGACGCTAGATTGGCTGATTATTTTGATTTGTTTGCTGGCACTTCTACGGGTGGCTTAATTATTGCTGGTTTATTAACTCCCGATGAAAATGGCAGACCTCAATACACTGCAATGGATATTGTTGATTTGTATTTAAAAAATGCAAAAAAAATATTTAATTCATCACTTCTACAAGGTATTAAATCAGCCTCAGGTTTGTTAGACGTCAAATACGATGCACAAGGTGCAAACCTTGTTTATGAGCAATATTTTGGCGACCATGAATTAAAAAGAATTACTGAGGCCTTGTTTGATACCCGCCTATGACTTAACCATGGGCAAGAACTATTTTTTTCGCCAACACAAGGCAGTGGTTAGTGATAGGCATAATTACTATTTAAAAGATGTGTTACGGGCGGCTACTTCCGCCATTACTTATTTTCCCCCAGCCGGCATAGCAACTGTCAATGGAAAAAAAGCGTGTTGCTTTGTGGATGGTGGTGTATTTGCTGTCAACCCTTCTCTTTCTGCTTATGCAGAATTTAGATACCTACACCACAGCCTTTATTCTAAAAATACAATGATGCTTTCATTAGGCACCGGCAAACAAGCCACTTATCTTGACTGTGCAGATATTGAACATTTGGGGTGCGGTCGAATGGCGAGATCCTGGTAGTAACTTATTAACCACCGCTCAATCGGAAGTAGCCAATTATCAGCTAAAGGCTGTTTACAATTCGAACCCTAATTATTTAAGGCTTAACCCTGATATTGATCAATCACACACTACTAATCTTGACAATAGTGAAGACGAGCATTTAGACTTTCTTTACCATTTAGGAAAGCAAGCTTGTATGGATAATCAAAAAGAAATAAATGCTTTTGCTAGGAGTCTTATTCAAAGCAATAAGAATAGGAAATGACAAATAAGAGCAGCCATCTAACGCACCTACTCAATAGTGCTTTTAATGACGCCCCAACGAATCAAGCACTAATCGGATTAAACACTTCAATTAATTATCAAGAGCTTTATCTTAACAGTATAAGCCTAGCAAATTATTTATCGACAAATACTGATAAGCATACAGTGGCCATTATGCTGCCTAATCTTTTGGCTTTTCCAGTGTGTTTATTTGGTGCTTGGTACGCCGATAGAACGGCCACACTTATCAATCCGCTCTACACCAGTGATGAAGTGCTTAAACAATGTTTAGATGCACAAGTGGGTACTATTATTGTTGCTAAGGTTTTTTACAAAACATTACAACCCATTCTTAAAAATACTAAAATAAAAAATGTAATTACCGTTGAAGTGGGTGATTTACAACCAAATTTTAAGCGCTATGCTATTAACCTAGTTACTTGTATTAAACGCAAAGTATTTGTGATTAACGAGCAACCAGGGATTAACTATATTACCTTGCATGGTATTTTAGACAACCATTCAAGACCGTTAGAAAATACAGAATTTAAAAACAAGGTGGCTTTGTTGCAATACACTGGCGGTACTAGCGGTGTATTAAAGGCAGCAACACTAACACATGAAAATATTTTGGCCAATATTCATCAATTAGAACGGTGGCTACCTAAAGACATCAACTCCAGTAGTTCGATATTAACCGCTCTACCGCTTTATCACATCTTTGCATTAACCATTAATTGTCTATTATTCATACACATTAAAGGTAGCAGTATTTTAGTGCTCAACCCTAGGGAGATGAAGCAATTAATAGAGCCACTAAAAAAATACAGTATTGATGTCATTACTGGTGTCAATACCTTGTTTGGTGTATTGGTCAGACATAAAGATTTTAAAAAACTGAATTGGTCAAAATTGAAAGTCGCTATTTCAGGGGGAATGCCGCTGGACAAAAACACATCGGACAAATGGCAAAGTGTTGTTGGTAAGCCTATTGTACAAGGCTATGGCCTAACTGAGTGCTCCCCTGTGGTCAGTGCTGAGAGTTATGAAACCCAAGAATTTAGTGGATCGGTTGGTGAGCCTTTAGCAGATACTCAAATTAAAATTTTAGATGAGTCATTCAATGCAATGAAAACAAACGAAATTGGAGAGATTTGCATCAAGGGCCCACAAGTGATGAAGTCTTACTGGCATAAAGAAAAACTGAATAAAGAAGTATTTACCAAAGACGGTTATTTTCGTAGCGGTGATATGGGCTATGTAGACAAACAAGGCCGAATCTTTATTGTTGATCGAGTAAAAGACATGATTATTGTTTCGGGTTTTAATGTCTACCCTTGCGATGTCGAACAAGTACTAAACCAACATTCAGATGTGATTGAATCGGCTTGTATTGGTATTGACCATAAAGTAAGTGGGCAATCTATTAAAGCTTTTGTTGTTAAAAAACCAGGATCAACACTAGAAAAACAAACATTAATTACTCATTGTAAAAAACACTTAGCTCATTACAAAATTCCTAAAAAAATTCAGTGGATTAATGAGTTGCCAAAATCCAATGTTGGTAAAATTCTAAAAAGAAAACTAGGGCAATAAATCAAGTCAAAATAAGGTGTTTTTCTTGTCATTTTTTTTATCTTTTTTTACATTCTATTGATACAAAAGACTTTGCGCTTTTTATTACCAAAAAGTAATATTATGGCACCATAATTTAGTGTTATTTTTGAGTAAAAATCGTCCAATTTTTTTTAAATTTTTTTCAATCTCGCAATCCCTTTTGTGGCAAAACATTCGAGTGTTTTGTTGTAAATATGATAAAAATTCTACTTGCAAATAAAACTCAAATACACTATATTTAGTTGCAATGAACTTTTACAAACACTATATGTAGTGTTTCTTTACTGGGGGAGAAAATGAACGAAAACATCCAAGTCACTAAGCGCAATGGCAAAAAAGAACCCGTTGATATGGAGAAAATCCACCGCGTTGTGCACTGGGCTTCTCAGGATTTAAAAGGGGTCAGTGTTTCCCAAGTTGAGATCAATGCGCAACTGGCTTTTTTTGACGGAATTAAGACCGAAGAAATTCATGAAACTATTATTAAATCAGCGGCTGATTTAATCTCCACAGAAACACCCGATTATCAATATTTATCGGCGCGTTTAGCAATCTTTCATTTGCGTAAAAAAGCTTTTAAATCTTTTACCCCACCACCGCTGTTTGAGCACATTAAAAAGTTCACGGACTTAGGTATTTATGACAAGGATATTTTAGACAAATATTCCAAAAAAGAAATTAAAGAACTGGATAAATACATTGATCATTGGCGTGATATGAAATTCTCGTATGCTGCTGTCAAACAACTTGAAGGAAAGTACCTAGTGCAAAATCGTGTGACTGGTGAAATCTATGAATCGCCCCAGTTGCTTTATGTTTTAGTGGGCATGTGTTTGTTTCAAGAATACGAAGCCAAAGCACGTATGGACATTGTTAAGCGTTTTTACGATGCGGTATCGCTCTTTAAGATATCCCTCCCAACTCCTATTATGGCCGGTGTTCGTACTCCTACCCGCCAGTTCTCCTCTTGTGTGCTGATTGAAGCTGATGATGATTTAGATTCAATCAGTGCAGCAGCGGGTGCCATTGTTAAATACGTTTCTCAACGCGCTGGTATCGGTATTAATGGTGGCAGAATTCGTGCCATCGGTAGTCCTATTCGCGGTGGTGAAGCGACACACACAGGCTGTATTCCGTTTTACAAGCATTTCCACACGGCGGTTAAATCTTGCTCTCAAGGCGGTGTTCGTGGTGGTGCGGCCACTCTTTTTTATCCATTTTGGCATCTTGAAGTTAAAGAGCTTTTGGTCTTAAAAAATAACACTGGCACTGATGAAAACCGTATTCGCCACCTAGACTATGGTGTGCAATTTAATGGGCTTATGTATCAGCGTTTTTTAGAAGACGGTGATATCACCTTGTTTTCTCCTCATGACGTATCTGGTTTATACGATTCTTTTTTTGAAGATCAGAAAGAATTCAAACGCTTGTATGAACAATATGAACAAGATGATTCGATTCGTAAAGAAACTATTAAAGCTCGAGAATTATTTGCCAAATTTATGCAAGAACGCGCCAACACAGGGCGTATTTATTTACAAAACGTTGATCATTGCAATACTCACGGTGCGTTTGATGCCAAACAAGCACCGGTGCGCCAATCCAACTTGTGCATGGAAATCACCCTCCCAACCAAGCCTTTATATTCTGTACAAGACGAAAATGGTGAGGTTGCCTTGTGTACGCTTTCTGCGGTTAATTTAGGAGCGCTTGATTCCTTAGACGAGCTAGAAGATATTACCGAGATTATTGTACGTGCACTTGACTCACTACTTGATTATCAAGATTATCCGATTAAAGCAGCTGAATTGGCTAGCATGAATCGCCGCACATTGGGCATTGGTGTTACTAACCTGGCCTATTATTTAGCTAAGAATAATGCCAAATATTCAGATGGATCTGGCAATCCTCTGATTCATAAAACTTTTGAAGCCTTGCAATATTATGCACTTAAAGCCAGTAATAAGCTAGCCAATGAGCTTGGCTCCTGTCCTTTGTTTAACGAGACTCAATATTCTAAGGGCATCATGCCGGTTGATTCTTATAAAAAAGACGTTGATGATTTTTGTAATTGTGACTTAGAGCTGGATTGGGATGCACTGCGTAAAAATATTGTTGCTACTGGCCTTAGGAATTCAACATTAACGGCGTTAATGCCGTGCGAAAGCTCGTCACAAATATCTAATTCGACCAACGGCATAGAACCGCCAAGGGGTTTTGTATCCATCAAACAATCTAAGGATGGTATTTTGAAGCAAATTGTGCCGGAGTATGAAGCTTTGAAAAACAAATACGAGTTACTTTGGGATATTAAAAACAATGATGGCTATTTGCAATTGTGTGCGATTATGCAAAAATTTGTTGACCAGTCTATCTCCACCAACACGCATTACGACCCGTCCCAATTCGAAGGCAATAAGGTACCGATGAAGTTGTTCTTAATGGATCTGCTTAAAGCTTATAAATACGGCATTAAAACGCTTTATTACCACACAACTCGTGATGGTGGCGGTGAAGACATGCTGGAAAAAGAAGATAACGATGGTTGCGCTGATGGCGTTTGTAAACTCTAGGAGATTGATTTATGTCATACAGTATTTTTAATAAAACCATTAGTGATACCCTTACTCAACCCATGTTTTTTGGGTGATTCGGGTTAATGTTGCGCGTTTTGACAAGCAAAAATTTGAAATGTTTGAAAAACTCACGGAAAAAACAACTGGTCATTTTTTTGGCGAACAGAAGGAGATTGATGTTTTCTAAAGATAAGATGGATTTCGTTAAGTTATGCAAATGAAAGCACATCTTTATTTCATCTTACATATCAATTTGCTGGATCGTACAGGCGTAGCGAACATGCTTTTTACCGATTGGTCTTGCCGAGCTGGAACTGGATGAACTTGGTCGTTACTGAAC
>GG729961.1 GCA_000205985.2 uncultured Candidatus Thioglobus sp.
TAACAATACCGTCTAAATAGACAATTGGGTAAATCTCATCGAGTGGACGATTACGCCATTCAATGGCTTTGGTAATGACTGTCTCTGTAACCTTGGATACCAGTGTTGCTGAGATGTCTGCTCCATACATCTCTTTAAAGGTTGAGACAATATCTCTAGTGCTCATACCTTTAGCATATAGGGTTAATATCTGATCATCAAATTGGGTTAATCGTGTTTGCCCTTTACCTAAAATAATAGGCTCAAAGTCAGCATTACGGTCTCTGGGAATGGATAATTCTATCTCACCATGATCGCCTTTTAAGGTTTTAGTGCCGTAGCCATTACGAGCATTGCCATAAGTACCACCTTGCTCATATTTTGGATAACCAAGATGATGCTCCATCTCAGCGCCTAAAGCTGCTTCTACGGTCATTTTAAGTAAAGCAGATGACAAGTCTGCAAGATCATCTTGAGTTTTAACGTCTTTTGCCAGCTCCGCAGCAAAAGACCTAAGCTTGTCTTGATTGATGTTGGATTTATTAATTTTTAGTGTGTTTGTGTTACTCATGTTTTTAACTCCTTTATTAGGGATTATAAAATATGAGGGTTTACACGGAATTATTTACAGGGTCGCCCATATTTCTGAGGCTAAATTTAGACAAATAATTTTGTTGTTTTCTGAGGATTTGAGTGCAACTCAAATCTCTCATTTAACAAAGATATCAAGACCAACGGTCAATAAATATTTGACCGCTATTAGACTCAGGATCTTGGAATTATCCATGATCCAATCTGCCTTGTTAGTGGGGCAGATTGAAGTCGATGAAAGTTATTTTGGCGCACGGCGCGTCCGCGGTAAACGCGGCCGTGGCGCCAGAGGAAAAACGATAGTATTTGGCTTGTTAAAACGTGGTAATGAAGTTTATACAGAAATAGTACCAGACTGTAAAAGTGCTACTCTACAAAGGATTATCAAGGGCAAGACTAGTGTTGATAGTGTGATTCATTCAGATGGGTGGCGAGGGTATAATGGCTTAGTAGATTTTGGTTATAAGAAGCATTTTAGAGTGCACCATGGCAAGAATGAGTTTGCACGAGGAAATGCACATATTAACGGCATAGAATCATTTTGGGGTTATGCTAAAAATAGATTGGTAAAATTTAAAGGAATGGATAAAAAGATGTTTAATTTACACTTAAAAGAATGTGAATTTAGATTTAATAATCGCAAGCAAAATATTTATAGAATTTTGCTTGCGATTTTTAGAAAAGAGCCTCTAAAGTTATCTTGACCCAATATTAAATATCAATATATTATGCCTTCAGACTATGGGATAGATGTTTATGATGATATATTGGTCACTAGCCAAAATGAGATTGATCAGCACCCGATTCGAGTTTTTAATTTCAGACAGGCTAGCGTCAAAGGCTGGAAATACGCACTGTCTCATATTGATGAAACGATTGACGTTATTTTAAAAAAATACAACACTCAGAGCAAAACTCGACAGCATTTAGAATTTGAAGCGCAAGCACTTAAAAAACTGATCAATCCACAAGGTGTTGAATTAGGCAGTATGCGCTACGAACAGTGGCGAAAAATGGTTAATCAATATTTAGAGTGGGGCATTATTAGTAGAGATATTGACCTCGATCGATTTATTTATAAGCCAAGTTCAGATGTTATATCCAGGGTGGCAATAACAAATATACAAGAAGAGTGGGCTAGAAAACCACCCTGTCATTGCGTATGCTCAGAAGCATGGAATTACGCTTAATTTTGGCATGGTAACAATTATTATGTTTTCTATTTTTTTGGATTTACTCTGTTAAAAGGGTTAATCAAAAAATTACAAAAAAAAACCAAAAAAGCTTAGACACTCTAATCACTCAATCTCGTCATGTGGTTATGGGTGAGATGATCGCAATGTTGACGCATCAATGGAAACAGCCATTAGCAGCCCTGATGTTAAAAACTGGCACGGTTAGAGATAAAATTCAAATGTTAGATATAGAAGACAAAGATCAGAAATTTTTGACTAAAAACCTAGAGGGCGTAGAGAGTATTTTGAATGATCAAAATCACTTAATTCAAGACTTTAGAGATTTCTTTCATCCAAATAAAGAAGGCACTTTGTTTAATCTTGCACGGGCAGTTAAATCTTCAATAGAAGTGCTGGACGGGCTGTTTGTTAAAAGCGATATTAAATTAGATATTGGTATTGATGAGAAGATTGAAATAATTGGTATTGAACGAGATCTGCGTCATGTGATTATTAATATTTTAAAAAACGCCGTTGATCAGATTAATGATAAAGAAGTCGAAAATCCCACAATAACACTAACAGCAATAAAAAAGGGTTGTTGTACAGAGATTGATATTGAAGATAACGCGGGTGGCATTGATAAAGATATTATCAAAACCATATTTGAGCCTTATGTTTCTACTAAACAACTAAACGGCACTGGGCTTGGATTGTATATTAGCAAGCGTATTACGCAAGAGTCTTTTAAGGGTGATATTAGCGTAGAAAATACAAAGAATGGCGCTAAGTTTTGTATTGTTCTTTTGGGTAATGGGGAGATGGAAAAATCCTGTTCACAAAACAATCTAACTATCAAATAAGGCATTAATCATTGCCACTGCATCGCAACCTGCGTCAAAAGCTTGTTGTTGATTGGAAAAATTAACCCCACCAATCCCTACAATAGGAACGTTTAATTTTTGTTTCGCTTCAGTGATTAGCTCTAATGGACAGAGTGGCGCCTTGGGCTTGGTGTTTGACGGGAACAGTGCACCAAAAGCCACGTAGCTAGCACCTTGATCTTGCGCTTGTTTGGCTAGATTGATGTTAGCATAACAAGACACACCAATAATAGCGCGATTTCCTAATTGTTTCCGGGCTTGCTTAGTAGGGCTGTCTTCTTTGCCAAGGTGGACGCCATCGGCGTTGATTTTTTGTGCTAGGTTGATATCATCATTAACAATAAATAAAGTATTATGTACTGAACAGAGCTGGCGTAATTGTTGTGCTTCATCAAGTTTTGTATTTTCATCGTTGGTTTTGTGTCGATACTGAAGGATGGTAATTTTATGACGTGTAATTATTTTCTCAATTTGATTGATGTCGATGGGTTGATTAGGTGTGATTGCATAAATGCCTTTTATTCTTTGATCTAAATTTGACATAATGAATTTCCAGTTAAAACACAATCTACTAATTAGCGTTTTCATTATAGTGATAATCTTTGCTATGTGGCTTTTGATGAAAGCGTTGTCGTATTCATTTGATGCATTGCAGGAAAATACCGATCCAGTACTGACTCAGAATGAAGAAGTATCAAAAGAAGTGTCTTACATGGAGAAAATTGATAATTTTGCTTTGCAAGAGTTTAATGCGGATAATCGCCTCTCACATTTTGTTAAAGCGACCAATTATTTTCATTTTAAAAATTCTCCTGCACTCTTGCTTAATCCAGAAGTAACCACTTACGATGAACAAGGTAAAAAGGACTACGTGCTTACTTCTGAACGTGCTGATTATTTAGACAGTGGTGAAATTAGTTTTAAAGGAAAAGTGAACGTGCATTCTAGTTCCGGTATTACTCATAAGATGAAAACCAAAGAGCTATTGGTAGGCACTAAAACAGACGATTTGGTGAGCAATAAAAAAGTTACGTATTTAGGTGAAAACGCAAAGATCGTGTCTCAAGGCATGCACATGCAAACCAGAGACGACAAAATGAAGCTTACTGGGAAGACGGTCATTAAACAAGACAGTGGTCAAAAAATACTGACAAAAAATCTTAACATTGATCAATCAAACGGACAAAAGCATTATTATTCAAAGCACAATACGACTTATTTAGCTAAAGAAGATACGATTTATTCGACGGGCATGGATTTAGACATGCAAGAGAAGATATTGCAATTGTCGGGAAAGGTGAAAATATTGCAAAACTCAGGCACTAAGATTAACACCCAAGACTTAGTTGTTGATCAATCAAACGATGGCGACGTCTATCGAACTGAAGAGAAAATACATTATCAATCCAAGCTTGCAAATATCAATGCTGTTGGTATGCACTACGATGCTAAAAATAAAAAAGTTAAATTAACCGGTGGTGTAGCGGGTGTTTATGAATAAACTCTATCTAATGTCGCTGTGTTTAATCATTGGTAATGTTTTTGCGTTACCAGAAGATAAAGGCAAGCCCATTGAAGTAAAGGCATACACAGTGGTGATTGATGAACTCAATGGTTTAAGTACTTACACGGGTAAGGCTCAAGTTAAACAAGGTTCTTTGATGTTGGATGCTGAAAAGATAGAGTTGTTTAGCAATCAAACGGAAGTAACTAAAGTGATTGCCAAAGGCACTAAAAATAAATTAGCACATTACAAGCAAAATCAGCCGAATCAACCTCGTTTTGTTGAAGCGACAGCCATGAACATTACTTATCTAATCAGTAAAGAATTTGTGCATCTAAAAGGAAAAGCTAGCTTTGTACAAGGGTTTGATTCATTCAGTGGGGGGACGCTGGATTATGACATTAAAAACGACAAGGTGATTGCTAAAAAATCAAAAGACGGCGCACAAAGGGTGAAGTTTAAGATTAGGCTATAGTGAAGGCAATCACGGCGATTATTCACGGAAGAGTGCAAGGTGTTTGGTTTCGTGGCTCTACACAGCAAAAAGCAAATGAGCTGGGTATTACAGGTTGGGTTAAGAACACTTTAGAGGGTAATGTTGAACTTGAGGCGCATGGCGAGAAAGTGCAGTTAGAGGTTTTTATTGCTTGGTTGTTTAAAGGCCCTAAATACAGTCAAGTAGAACACGTGGATGTCGAGTGGATAGGTTCAAACACTCAATTTTATTCATTCAATATCAAACATTAAGTTAAGACAATTTATTGCCACTTTACTACTAACAATGTAGAATACAAAACTCATTCGTTTTAAAAAAAACACGGAGAACACATTATGCAAGTACAAGACATTATGTCCACCAACGTTAAAACGGTTGGACCGGATGATTTGGTTAAAGACATCGCCATTTTAATGATCATGGACCACATCAGTGGTGCACCAGTGGTTGATGATGGCAACAACTTGGTTGGCATCATCTCTGAAAAAGACATCCTCCAACACATGTTTCCTAAGCTTGATGAGGTCATGAGCGATACTTACTTTGACTTTGAAAACATGGAGCACAATTACAAAGACACCATGAACGTTAAGATTGGTGAGCTCATGACCAAAGAGGTGGCTAGTATTGATTTAGACATGCCTTGTCTAAAAGCAGCAAGCACCATGTGGCTAAAACGCTTTAGAAGAATCCCCGTTACTCACAAAGGAAAACTGGTCGGCATTGTCAGTATTGGCGATGTACACAGGGCTATTTTTAAATCGTGTATGAGTGGGGATTAATTTAATTTTTTTTGTAGCCCATTCATCCATTTATAAGGCTTTTCGACCTGATTTTCCCCATTGTATCCCTAAGGGGATATATTACAATATCACCATAAAATAATACGTTAAAAATGCTCGTAGGTATAATTTCGTTTTTTAAATTAATATAGGATTGGCCATGTCAAAATTAGTCCCGCCGCACGGCAGCGACACAATTAATGCATTAGCATTATCAGGCGATGCATTATCAGCAGAATTATCAAGAGCTGAATCTTTAGCAAAAATCACTTGTTCTTCTAGAGAAGAAGGCGATGTTGTGATGTTAGGCATTGGTGGTTTTAATCCATTAGATGGCTTTATGGGTAAAGCTGACTGGCAAGGTATTTGTGACAACATGACTATGGAAAATGGCTTGTTTTGGCCGATCCCTATTACTTTATCAACGGACGATGAGGACGTTAAAGCAGGCGATGACATAGCGATCGTGAGTGGTAAGTCTGGCGATATTATTGCAACAATGAGCGTTACTGAGAAATACACAATTGATAAAGATCATGAGTGTGAAACGGTTTACAAAACAACTGAAGACGCACATCCAGGTGTAGTAATGGTGAAGGCTCAAGGTAAATACAACCTTGCGGGCCCTATCAAAGTATTATCTGACGGTGGCTTCCCTGCGAAGTACGGTGATTTGTACATGACACCAGCTGAAACACGTGAGTACTTTGATGAAAAAGGCTGGAAGACAGTTGCCGCATTCCAAACACGTAACCCAATGCACCGTTCGCACGAATACCTAGCTAAGATTGCAGTAGAAATTTGTGACGGCGTGATGATTCACTCAGTATTAGGCGGTCTTAAAGCGGGCGATATTCCTGCCGATGTTCGTTCAGAGGCAATTTCAACATTAATTGATAACTACTTTGTACCGGGTACTATTTTACAATCTGGTTACCCGTTGGACATGCGTTATGCGGGCCCTCGTGAAGCATTATTGCATGCATTATTCAGACAAAATTACGGCTGTTCACACCTAATTGTTGGTCGTGACCATGCAGGTGTTGATGACTACTATGGCCCATTTGACGCACATAATATCTTTGATGAAATTGCTGATGATGCACTGGTAACACAACCACTTAAAATTGATTGGACATTCTGGTGTCATGAGTGTGGCGGCATGTCTTCAATGAAGACTTGTCCACATGAAGCGAAAGATCGCGTATTGCTTTCAGGTACTAAGGTTCGTAAGATGTTGTCTGATGGCGAAGATCTTCCTGAAGAGTTTAGTCGTCCAGAAGTTGCTAAGGTGTTACAGGCGTACTATGCAACGATTAAGGAAGAAGATAAAGTAGAAATTAAGCTGAGTGGACACTCGGCTAAATAACACTTATTTAGTTTTTTTATTGTAAAGAAAAAGTTTTATAAGTATAATAATTGAATTTTTGGCACGTTCAACCGTGTCTAAGATTTAATAAAAGAAACATCAAATTATTAGCAAGGTTGTTAATAGTTTTAGTTTGTGATTAATAAAACCCTAAGGAGGAAAAATGGATATCACTACAACACCAATTGCGGCTTTAGCTTTAGCTGAAAATGGTATCGCATGGGCAGACATGCAGACGTATGTTACTGTCATGATTGCATTAGTTATTGTTATGACAATTGCTGATTTACTACATAAGAAAAGTGCAACGTACTTTTTTCAAGCAGCTGAGAAAGCAGATGAGCTATTAGCAGCAGGCGAAGCAGAATCTTCTATCGGAAATGAAACAGGTAGATTAAAGCAGCTTAGCACTGGAGATAAAGTTAACGCACTTGTTGCTACAGTGGCAATTGACGTTGCAACAGCTGGTGAGTTCTCTAATGGACCACGTAGATTGGTGCATATCTTTACCATGTGGGGTTTTGTTTTATTCGTTGCTGCAACTGCTATTATTATTTACGGCGAAGCTGAGAATGCAATGTCTGCAACAGCATGGAACATTGGTGCCATTATGTTGTTAGTTGGTAGCTGGGGTTACTGGTTTGCATTTAAGGTTGACTGTCAATCTGAAGCGCAATCGTACTTTCAGATCGACCTTAGAAAAGATATCTTCTCATTAGGTTTAATGGGTACGTCATTAGCTACACTAGGCTGGGAAATCTATGGCGGCGGTACTGGCACATGGTTTACTTTAGTGCTTATTTCAACAACTGCATTATTCGGTAGTGTGTACTGGTCTAAATTCTCGCACATGTTCTTCAAGCCTGCAGCAGCTTACAACAAACGTATCATTGAAGCTAATGGCACTAACGAGAACTTGCCTCATGAGACAAGAGACGACGAGTGGCAGAAAAATAGACATTCAATGGAGCTTCTTAAAGACGCACCAATGGATATGGGTTTAGGCATCAAGCGTAGCAAGCCAGAAAACTACTAAATTTAATTAATTAACTTAAGAGAGGAAATAATATGCCAACTTTTGTATATATGACCCGTTGTGATGGTTGTGGACATTGTGTAGATATCTGCCCATCTGACATTATGCACATCGATAAGAAATATCGTCGTGCCCTAAATATTGAACCTAACATGTGTTGGGAGTGTTACTCATGTGTTAAAGCATGTCCACACCAAGCGATTGACGTACGTGGTTACGCAGACTTTGCGCCACTAGGTCACAGTGTTCGCGTAATTCGTGATGAAAGAAAAGGTACGATTGCATGGAGAGTTAAATTCCGTGACGGTCGTGTTAAGAACTTCTTATCACCAATCACTACTAAGCCATGGGGTTCAGCAATTCCTG
>GG729960.1 GCA_000205985.2 uncultured Candidatus Thioglobus sp.
CTTTGCTGTACTTAGACCACCGCTGTAATTGGCCAAGCGGCAAGTATGGGTGCATTGTTATTAACGGCTGGTGCTAAAGGCAAGCGCTTTGCATTGCCACACGCAAGATGTATGATTCACCAACCATTAGGCGGTTTTTCAGGTCAAGCGAGTGACATTGATATCCATGCAAAAGAAATTTTAAAAGTAAGAGAAAGACTGAATCTTATTTTGAAAAACCACACGGGTCAGAATCTTAAGACCATCCAAAAAGATACCGATCGGGATAACTTTATGTCGGCTGATGAAGCATCTCAATACGGGTTAATCGACAAAGTACTTACTAAGCGTTAAGAGGTCAAGACTATGGCAGAAAACATCGAAGATCTTCACTGTTCATTTTGTGGCAAGGCGAAGTCTGAAGTTGATCGTTTAATTGCCGGTCCTGGTGTTTACATTTGTAATGAATGCATTGAATCTTGCCATGATTTGATCCAAGAACAAGCTTTGAAAGAGGTTGTTGATGAGCATCAAGACTGGGATTACACGCCTAAAGAATTAAGAGATTTTTTAAATGAGTACGTAATAGGGCAGGATCATGCCAAAAAAGTATTGTCTGTAGCAGTTTACAATCATTATAAGCGTTTACAAAGTGGTTACATTTCTAATGATGTTGAGTTAGATAAATCCAATATTTTGATGATTGGCCCTACCGGCTCAGGAAAAACACTATTAGCACAGACCTTGGCTCGTATTTTAGACGTTCCCTTTACAGTGGCTGATGCAACTACCTTGACAGAGGCGGGTTACGTGGGCGACGATGTTGAAAATGTTATTAAGAGCTTATTGTCTCGTTGCGATTTTGATCCTGAGCGCGCTGAGCGCGGTATTATCTTCATTGATGAAATTGATAAAATTTCTCGTCGTTCTGATTCGCCATCAATCACACGTGACGTTTCTGGTGAAGGCGTGCAACAAGCCATGCTCAAACTGATCGAAGGGACCGTTGCTTCAGTGCCACCACAAGGTGGGCGCAAACACCCTAATCAAGAAACCATTGATGTCGATACCTCAAAGATTTTATTTATTTGTGGCGGTGCATTTGATGGTTTGGATAAGATTATTGGCAAGCGTGTTGAAAAATCTACGGGTATTGGTTTTTCTGCTGCGGTCAAGGATCAAAGTAAGGAAAAAACACTCAGTGATTTATTTGACTTAATTGAGCCAGAAGACTTAATAAAATACGGATTAATCCCAGAATTAGTAGGAAGACTTCCGGTGCAAACATCATTGGGCGAATTGGATGAGGATGCGTTGATTCAAATTTTAACCAAACCTAAAAATTCAGTAATCAAGCAATTCAAGGAGGTGTTTTTAATGGAAGGTGTTAAGTTAACTTTCAAAAAGCCCGCTTTGTCAGCCATTGCAAAGTTGGCCATTAAGCGCAAAACAGGTGCTAGAGGATTGCGCTCAATCATTGAAGACTTATTGCTAGACACTATGTTTGATTTACCTTCAATGGAAAGTGTGATGGAAGTTGTTATTGACAAGGAAGTTGTTGAAAAGAAAAAAACACCATTAATGCTGCATAAGTCTGAAAAAAAATCTAAAAAAGCCAGTTAATCCTATTGGAATTATTTGATCGTCAAAAAGACTCGGTTGGCCAGGGTGAGAAAACATTACTGGTTTATGTTGAACTGCCTAGTAATAGACACATACACAATGGTTTAGACGAATTTTTAGAGTTGGCTAATTCTTCTGGTTTGGACGTTGTTCAAGCACTCAAGGTTAATCGTAACACAGCTACGGCTCAATATTTTATTGGCTCTGGAAAAGTTGATGAAATTGCAGAATTGGTTAAAGAGCATGAAATCGATTTGGTCATCTTTGCTCCAGAATTAACACCTTCACAAGAAAGAAATTTAGAAAAAAAACTCAACTGCCAAGTGATGGACCGAACCGGTCTGATTTTGGATATTTTCGCCCTAAGAGCACAGTCATTTGAAGGAAAATTACAAGTGGAGCTGGCTCAACTTAGGCATTTGTCGACTCGATTGGTTAGGGGCTGGACTCACTTAGAAAGACAAAAAGGTGGTATTGGCTTACGAGGACCGGGTGAGACGCAATTAGAAACTGATAAGCGTTTGATTGCTGTACGTATTAAAAATATAACCAAGCGTCTGGACAAAGTACATAAGCAACGCGATTTAGGGAGAAAATCTCGCGTTAAAAGCGAGTTACCTATGATCGCTTTAGCGGGTTATACCAATGCAGGAAAGTCCACCTTGTTCAATGCACTAACCAAGGCAGAGGTCTTTGCAGATGACCGATTATTTGCCACGTTGGATTCCACCATTAGGCGCGTGATCTTACCTGCTTCTGGTGAAGCCGTTATTGCCGATACCGTGGGCTTTATTCAAGACCTTCCTCATGAGCTTGTTGCTGCATTTAAATCCACATTAGAGGAAACTCGTCGTGCTAACGTACTACTTCATGTGGTGGATGCTTCAGACGAATACAATCTGGAAAAGATTGACCAAGTGGAAGACATCATCAATGAAATTGATGCGAATAAAATCCCTAGTATTTTAGTGATGAATAAAATTGATCGTTTGGAAAATTTTAAACCAAGAATTGACCGCGACAAAGATGGGCGTATTTATCGTGTTTGGATTTCAGCTCAAAATGGTGATGGGATTGATTTGTTATATCAAACCTTGGCTGAACAGCTTAGTGGTATGATGACACGAGCTAAAATACAACTGGATGTGAATGCGGCCTACATTCGTAGTGAAATTCATAATATTGGCTATATACACAATGAAAAGGTGGATGATTTTGGGCAGTGGATACTTGAAATTAACGTCACGAATCACTATCTATCTAAATTATTACATAAACAGGGCGTTAAGCTATTATGGGAACAGAAGCCACAGCAGAGATAATTGATTTAAACAAGGAACGCGTTCCATTGTTGCCACTTAGAGATGTGGTGGTTTTCCCGCACACAGTGATGCCACTTTTTGTTGGCAGAAAAACTTCTGTGAACGCTATTACTCAGGCCATGGGTAGCAATAAGTACATTTTCTTACTGACTCAAAAAGATGAAAAAGTCCAAGACCCTGTTCATGCAGATTTGTATAGAGTGGGCACACTGGCTACTATTTTGCAAATGTTAAAATTACCCGATGGGACTATCAAAGTTCTTGTGGAAGGCGTGAAACGCGCTAAGGTTGAAGAGTTTTTTGAATCCGATGAATTTTCAGAAGTTTTAGTGAGCGAGTTTATGCTTGAATCCAGTGAAGACACTGAAATTAAAGCGATGATGAGACTTGCGCTTGAGAGTTTTGAGTCCTACATTAAGTTGAATAAAAAAATACCCGAAGAAGTCCTCAGAGCGTTGCAAGAAATCAGCGATGTTGAGCGTTTTAGCGACGTTATTATTGCCAATTTAAATCTTAAAATTGATGAAAAACAGTCATTATTAGAAGGTGATAGGGCTAAGGATCGATTGGATAAAATTCTGTTAGTTCTTCAAGGTGAAATTGATGTGTTGGGCGCTGAGCGCAAAATTCAATCTCGCGTTCGCAAACAAATGGAGTCCAATCAAAGGGATTATTATTTGAATGAGCAAATGAAATCCATTCAAAAAGAATTAGGCCAAGCTGAAGATGAAAATGAAATCGAAGATCTTCAGGCTAGTATTAAAAAAGCAAAAATGCCCAAGCATGCGAAGGAGAAGGCCCAAAGCGAGTTAAAAAAACTGTCACGCATGTCGTCCCAGTCATCCGATGCTTCCATTATTCGCACCTACATTGAAAATTTATGTGAGGTTCCGTGGAAAAAACAAACGCGTATTAATAAAGATTTAAACAAAGCACAAAAAATTTTAGACAATGATCACTATGGTTTGCATAAAGTAAAGGAGCGCATTTTAGAGCACTTGGCAGTCCAAACTCGTGTGACTCATAATAAGGCTAATATTCTGTGCCTTGTCGGCCCTCCTGGTGTTGGTAAAACATCTTTGGGAGAGTCCATCGCTAAAGCAGTTAATCGTAAATACGTGCGCATGGCACTTGGTGGTATTAGAGATGAGGCTGAGATTCGTGGCCACAGACGTACCTACATTGGTGCAATGCCAGGATCAATCGTGCAAAAGATGCAAAAGGTAGGCGTTAAGAATCCATTATTTTTACTCGATGAAATTGAAAAAATGGCTTCTGATTATCGAGGTGATCCATCCTCAGCAATGTTGGAGGTGCTAGATCCAGAACAAAATCATACGTTTAATGATCACTACATAGAGGTGGATTACGATCTTTCTCAGGTGATGTTTGTGGCAACGGCCAACTCACTTGATCTGCCGCAGGCGTTATTAGATCGTATGGAAATTATTGAGTTGTCGGGTTATACCGAAGATGAAAAGGTGCAAATTGCCAAGCGTCATTTAGTAACAAAAGCCATGGAAAATAACGGCATTAAATCCAGTGAAATTGATTTTAAAGATTCTGCTATTTTAGACATTATTCGTTATTACACACGTGAAGCAGGTGTTCGTAGTTTGAATAGAACCATCAGCACTATTTGTCGAAAAGTGGTTAAAGAAGTGGTGCTTAAAAAACGAAAAAGTAGAGCCATTATTAATGCTAAAAGTTTGCCAAAATTTTTAGGTGTGAAAAAATTCCGCTACGGACTGGCGGAAGAGAACAACCAAATTGGTGAAGTAACTGGTTTAGCATGGACATCGGTTGGCGGTGATCTTCTTACTATTGAAGCAACGGCCTATAAAGGCAAGGGTAAGCTGAATTACACAGGCCAATTAGGTGATGTGATGAAAGAATCAATTCAGGCGGCAATGAGTGTTGTGCGTACGCGAGCAAAAGAATTAGACATTGCCGATGATTTCCAAGAAAAGTTAGATATTCATATTCACGTGCCTGATGGCTCGACCCCTAAAGACGGCCCAAGTGCAGGTGCAGCGATGTGTACTGCGTTAGTGTCTGTGCTTACAGGCCGTAAAGTTAAGGCTGATGTAGCAATGACGGGTGAAATTACTCTTCGTGGTGAAATCACCCCAATTGGCGGTCTTAAAGAAAAAATGCTGGCAGCACTGCGTGGTGGTATCAAAACCGTGATCATCCCTGATGATAACGAACGTGAACTTTCAGAAGTACCTGAAAAAATTAAAGGCAACCTTAATGTGATTAAAGTAAAGTGGATTGACGAGGTGCTGGATATTGCTTTAGAGAAATAGTTTTTACCTTTATTTATAAAGTTAAGGTCACTCCTCTTTGTTTATTTAAATAATTTGGAGTGACTGCCAACTCTGGCTAGAGCCAATTCTAATATGTTCTATCAATTTTATAAATCAGCAATAAATCTGGCTCTATATGGCAACTCCCTACACTTAACAAAATTTCCCTCCAATCTATGATCTTTGTATTTAATATCAAGCTTGTTACCAATAGCTAAATTAGTAACCACCTCTTTTAAAAGTAGTTTGTCAGAATCTGATAGCTTCTTATAGTCTTTCTTAAAGCCGACTTATCTCTAAATTTGTTGGAGCACCATGGAAGCAATTTAAGAAAGCACCTTAAATTGATTTATAATAAGGTTTTTTTAAAATAAAAAAAATATTTTAAGCAATCAAACTGGCATTTTTATTTAATGATGAACGAACACTTATTAATACAAATTGTTTTGTTACTCGCCATTGCAGTAATGACGGTTTCTATATCGCGTCGTTTGCATTTTCCACCTATTTTAGGCTACATTATTGTCGGTGTTATTGTTGGTCCAAATGGATTTGGATTTATTGATAAAGCAGAGAATATTGAGCTTTTGGCTGAATTTGGTATTGTGTTTTTATTATTTGCAATTGGTTTGGAATTTTCTATTGGACAAATGATAGCCATGCGCAGACAAGTGTTTGGCATGGGTGCTGTACAGGTTTTTGTAACCGTTACCGTGATTTATTTGATTGCTTATTTGGTAGGTTTGGACACAAATACCAGTATTGTTATTGCGAGTGCTTTTGCGCTTTCTTCAACTGCCATTGTGATTAAGCAATTAACTGAACAATCTGAAATTAGATCTAGGCATGGTCGTTCTGCACTGGGTATTCTTATTTTCCAAGACATTATGGTTATTCCATTATTGATTCTTATTCCTGCTTTGGCAATAAGCAGCGATGGTAATGGCATATCTTGGGTATTAGGTACAGCCTTGTTAAAAGGTATATTTGTGGTTGTTTTAATTCACATGATTGGTAAATATTTACTTAAGCCGTTATTTCATGAAGTGGCCAGCGCCAAGTCTCAAGAGCTTTTTACGTTAACGGTTTTAACCGTTGCATTAGGCGCAGCAGCCTTTACTGAAGAAATGGGGCTATCGATGACACTGGGTGCTTTTTTGGCAGGCACAATGCTTAGTGAAACCGAGTACCGGCATCAGATTGAAGCAGACATTCGACCCTTTCAGGATATTTTACTAGGGCTATTTTTTGTCACTATCGGTATGTCGATTTCTATTGAAATATTAACCCAATATTTTCTGGTTATTATGCTGATTACTTTGGCAATTGTTTTGATTAAAGGAGGAATCCTTTACATGACTGCCCGATTATTTTGTAAAGAAGGTGGGGTATCTTTGCGCATTGCCTTGTCTTTGTCGCAAGTGGGAGAATTTGGCTTAGTATTGTTAAGCTTGGCTTTTTCGTTTGATTTACTGCCAAATGAAACGGGTAATATTTTATTAACTGCCGCGGTCTTGAGTATGTCATTAGCGCCATTTATAATTAAATTCAATGGCAGAATTGCAAAATTTATACATAAAGACTCTTACTCTAACAATCATCAAGAAATTGAAAATGTTATTATTGAAGAAAGTAAACACTTGAGTGATCATGTTATTTTGTGTGGATTTGGCCGTGTTGGTCAAACAGTTGAGCGTTTTTTGCGCAAG
>GG729959.1 GCA_000205985.2 uncultured Candidatus Thioglobus sp.
ATTAAATTGCAAGAACTACCTAGGGACGCATCGCCAACACGTATGCGGTAACCGTTGTGGTCTGTCAGGTCGTCCACATGGTTTTTATCGTAAATTTGGTTTAGCTAAGACTAAGCTTAGAGAGCGCACTATGAATGGTGAAGTTCCTGGTTTGTCTAAAGCGAGTTGGTAGGAGAATAATATGAGTATGTCTGATCCAGTAGCTGATATGTTGACTCGCATTCGTAATGCGCATGCGGTTGATAAAAAAGAAGTCAGTATTCCAGCGTCAAACCTAAAATCTGCTATTGCAAGTGTGATGCAGCAAGAAGGTTACATTGAGTCATTTTCTGTGGATGGTGAAGCCGCATCCAAAACATTGACCATCAAATTAAAGTATTACGATAACAAGCCGGTAATCGATTCTTTAGAAAGAATATCAAAACCAAGTTTAAGGGTCTACGTACCTAGCACTAAGATGCCAAGTGTAATGAATGGCTTGGGCATCGTTATTGTATCAACACCTAAGGGTGTAATGACTGGACAAAACGCCAGCGCTCAAAATGTGGGCGGTGAAATTTTGTGTAGCGTTTCTTAAATTGGAGTTATAAGATGTCTAGAATTGCAAAAGAACCCATTACTATTCCAGCCGGCGTTGAAGTGAATATTACAGGTACTTCCATGTCCGCTAAAGGTAAATTAGGTCAATTGACCATGGAAGTTCATCCTACGGTAAGCATTACCAGTGCAGATAATATTCTTACTTTTTCTGTGGCCAAGGTTGATAAAAAAGAAGAAAAGTCAGCATGGGCGCAAGCCGGTACTGCAAGAGCTAATACTGCTAATTTAATTCAGGGCGTAACCGAAGGATGGGAAAAGAAATTAACCCTAATTGGTGTTGGTTATCGCGCTAAAGCCATGGGAAAAGTATTGGATTTGACGTTGGGTTTTTCTCATCCAATCAAATACAGCTTACCTGAAGGCATTACTGTTGAAACACCATCACAAACAGAAATTGTGATCAAAGGCATGGACAAGCAAAAAGTAGGTCAAGTGGCTGCTGAAGTTAGGGCTTATCGTCCACCAGAACCTTATAAAGGCAAAGGTGTTCGTTACACCAATGAACAAGTTTTCCGTAAAGAAGCTAAGAAGAAATAAATAAGATTAAAAGGTATTAAGAGATGAAACTATCTAAAAAACAAGCTCGCTTAAGAAGAGCAATTAAATTTAGAGCGAAGAACGCCGAAATTGGTGTTGAACGTTTGTGTGTGCATAAGACTTCACAGCATATTTATGCGCAAATTATTAGTCCTTGTGGCACTAAAATTTTGGCTTCTGCATCAACCTTAACGGCTAAAGTTAAGAATGGTGGCAATAAAGATGCGGCAACTAAGGTTGGTACTGAAATTGCCAAGGCTGCTAAAAAAGCAAAAGTAACCAAAGTGGCTTTTGATCGTTCTGGTTTTAAGTTTCATGGTCGCGTAAAAGCACTAGCAGATGCGGCAAGAGACGGCGGTTTAGACTTTTAAAAAAATTATAAAAATAGGCGTAAATAATGGCTGAATATAAGAGAAATAATAATAATGACGATAACGAATACATTGAAAAATTAGTTAATATTCGTCGTGTTGTAAAAGTGGTTAAAGGTGGACGTATCTTTGGCTTCTCAGCACTGGTTGTTGTTGGTGATGGAAATGGTAAAGTGGGTTACGGTACGGGTAAGGCTCGTGAAGTACCTGCAGCAATTCAAAAGGCCATGGATAAAGCTAAAAAAGCCATGAAAACAGTCCCATTAATTGATGGCACGTTGTACTACCCTATTACTTCAAACGTTGGTGCAGCTAAAGTTTACATGCAGCCTGCATCTGAAGGTACAGGTGTTATTGCTGGTGGCCCAATGCGCAGTGTATTAGAGGCAGTAGGTGTACATAACATCCTAGCAAAGTGTAATGGTACTCGTAATCCAATTAGTGTGGTTCGTGCTACTGTTGAAGGTTTGACGTCAATGACATCTCCACAATCGGTTGCGGCCAAGCGTGGCAAAACAGTTGAACAAATTACTGGGGAAGCGTAATGGCCGAAGAAAAGAAAAAAGCAACACCTAAAAAAGCAGTGGCAGCCAAGAAGCCAGTGGCAAAAAAGACAGTGGTAGCCAAAAAAACAGTAGCAAAAACGTCTGTAAAAGCAACCGTCGTTAAAAAGCCTGCTGTTAAGAAAGCGGCCTCCAAAAAGAACACAGTGAGCGTTACTCTGGTTAAGAGTTTTTACGGTCGCTTGCCATCACACCGTGCAACGGTTACGGGTCTTGGTTTAAAGCGCATCAATCACACGGTTGAATTAGCGGATACGCCAGAAATTAGAGGCATGATTAATAAGGTGGCTTACTTATTAAAAGTAGAGGGTTAAGACAATGGATATTATGCAATTAAATACAATCAGACCTGCAGAAGGTGAAAAAACAGATAGAAAGCGTGTCGGTCGAGGCATTGGTAGTGGATTTGGCAAAACTTGTGGTCGTGGTCACAAGGGTCAAAAAGCTCGTTCAGGTGGCTCTACTAAAATCGGCTTTGAAGGTGGTCAAATGCCTTTGCAACGCCGCCTTCCAAAAGTAGGATTTTCATCGCGCGTTTCAATCATTACCTCTCAAGTGACGTTGTCTGAGATTAATAAACTTGAAGAGAAAGAAATTACCGTTGATGTGTTAAAGCAACACAACTTAATCACGAAAAATATTAAGCACGTTAAAGTTATGCTTTCTGGTGAGATCACTAGAGCCGTTACATTAACAGGCATTAAGGCCACCAAAGGCGCGAAATTTGCCATTGAAGCCGCTAAAGGTAAAGTTTCTGAGTAATCTATGAGTCAAACTTTAGGCCTTTCTGAAGATTTATCAAAGCGCATCCTCTTTTTATTGGGTGCGTTAATCGTTTTTAGATTAGGAACACACATTACTATTCCGTTTATCTCGAGTGCGGCACTTGCGTCACTGGTGCAAGATCAACAAGGTACAATTTTGGACATGTTTAATATGTTCTCAGGTGGTGCATTAGAAAGATTGTCCATTTTTACATTAGGCATCATGCCTTACATTTCGGCATCCATCATCATTACTTTAATGACTTCTGTAGTGCCAAAGTTAGAGCAACTTAAAAAAGAAGGCGAAACCGGTAAGCGAAAAATTACACAGTACACACGTATGGGTACGGTGGTGTTGGCAGTATTCCAGTCTTACGGTATTTCCATTGCTTTACAGTCTCAAAGTGCAGGCGGTGTGGCGTTGGTTACTCAAGGTGGTTTTACATTTAGTTTAGTCACGGTGGTTACTTTAACAACGGGCACGCTGTTCTTAATGTGGCTCGGTGAACAGATTACAGAAAAAGGCATCGGTAATGGTATTTCAATGATTATTTTTGCCGGTATTGTTTCTGGCCTACCTTCAGCACTAGGATCTACTTTATCCTTGGTGTCTACGGGTGAGTTGACCGTTATTCTAGTGGCAATTTTATTGATCATGACCCTACTAGTAACTGCATTTGTAGTGTTTATGGAGCGCGGACAGCGTCGCATTACCGTTAACTACGCCAAGCGTCAGCAGGGCCGTAAAATGGTGGGCGGTCAAAGTTCATACTTACCGCTAAAAATTAACATGGCAGGTGTAATTCCACCAATTTTTGCCTCCAGTATTATTTTATTCCCCGCAACGTTAGGTGGCTGGTTTTCACAAAGCGAAGGCATGGGCTGGTTGGCTGACATTACGGCAAGTATTTCTCCAGGACAACCGTTGTATGTAATGTTCTACGGATTGGCAATTGTATTCTTTACGTTTTTCTACACAGCATTAACGTTTGATTCAAAAGACACGGCGGATAATTTACGCAAGTCGGGTGGCTTTATTCCAGGCATTCGTCCAGGTCAGCATTCAGCTAATTACATCGATTCAGTGGTATCCCGTTTAACGGCATCCGGTGCGGTTTATATTACGGCTGTGTGTCTACTGCCAGAGTTTTTAATTTTATATTGGAACGTGCCATTTTATTTTGGCGGCACCAGTTTATTGATCATCGTTGTTGTGGTGATGGATTTTATTGCACAAGCCCAATCTCATTTAATGTCTAATCAATACGAGTCCTTAATGAAAAAGGCTGGTTTAAACTAAAAAGGTAACAGTTATGAAAGTAAGAGCATCCGTTAAAAAAATATGTAATAACTGCAAAATTATCAAGCGCCATGGTGTGGTGCGTGTAATTTGCAAAGAGCCTCGTCATAAACAAAGACAAGGATAATTCGAATTGACATTGGACAGCGTGCAACGTATAATTACGCGTTTTTCAAATTTTAATTTTTGAGTGATTTTTCATAAGAAAAAGAACTCATTTTAATTTAACAAATACAGGATAAAAAGGTAGCCCATGGCACGAATAGCAGGAATAAACATTCCAACACATAAACACATTGTAATTGGCTTACAATCAATCTTTGGGATTGGCGATACACGAGCAAAAGCGATTTGCGCCGAGCTTAAAATAGACCCAGCAACAAAGACGGCTGAATTATCTGAAGATCAGTTGGAATTAATTCGTGATGCAGTGGCAAAATTTGAAGTGGAAGGCGATCTTCGTCGTCAAGTAGCGATGGACATTAAACGCTTAAAAGACCTAGGCTGTTACCGCGGTATCCGTCATCGTAAGTCATTACCACTTCGTGGTCAAAGAACCAAAACCAACGCCAGAACTCGCAAGGGTCCTCGTCGTTTAATCAAATAATAATAGGTATACATAGAACATGGCTAAGACACCAATAAAAAAGAAGTCAAAAAAGATAGTTTCTGACGGTATTGCACATATTCATGCGACGTTTAACAATACAATCGTAATGATCACTGATCGTCATGGTAATGCAGTTTGCTGGGCAACGGCAGGCGGCGCAGGTTTTAGAGGCTCTAGAAAGTCTACTCCATTTGCAGCACAAGTAGCGGCAGGTAACTGTGGTGAAAAAGCATTAACGTTTGGCATGAAGAATCTTGATGTTCGTGTTAAAGGTCCAGGCCCTGGTAGAGATTCTGCCATTCGTGGTTTAAATGCACAAGGTTTAAAAATTCAATCAATTACAGATGTAACGCCAATCCCTCATAACGGTTGTCGTCCTTCTAAGAAACGTAGAGTATAAGGATAAATTATGGCTAGATATACTGGACCTACTTGTAAATTAGCCCGTCGCGAAGGCACGGACTTATTTTTAAAAAGTGGCATTAGATCACTCGATTCTAAATGTAAGATCACTCAACTTCCAGGCATGCACGGTGCAAATGCCCGTCGTCAAAAAGGTACTGAGTACGGATTGCAATTGCGTGAAAAACAAAAAGTAAGACGTATTTATGGCATTTTAGAAAAGCAATTCCGTTTGTATTATAAAAAAGCCTCCCAGAAGAAAGGCTCTACGGGTGACAATTTATTATCACTGCTTGAGTGTCGTTTAGACAACGTAGTGTATCGCATGGGTTTTGGTGCGACACGTGCTGAAGCAAGACAACTGGTTTCGCACAAATCAATTTTGGTGAATGGATCGATTGTTAATATCCCTTCATACCAAGTAAGCGCTAACGATGAAATTTCCGTTAGAGAAAAATCCAAAAAACAAAGCCGTATCCAGTTAGCCGTCGAGTTGGCTGAGCAATCGGGTCAAGTGGAGTGGGTTGATGTAGATAACAAAGCACTGAAAGGTGTGTTTAAAAATGTTCCTGCTCGTGATGATCTTTCATCCGACATCGAAGAACATTTAATTGTTGAATTGTATTCAAAATAAGGAATTAATTATGCAAGGAAATGCAAGAGATTTTTTAAAGCCAAAATTAGTCGAGTCTGTTGAGACTGGAAACAACGAATACAGAGTTATTCTTGAGCCTTTAGAAAGAGGTTTTGGTCACACATTGGGCAACGCACTTAGAAGAACATTACTGTCCTCTATGGTGGGTTCTGCCATTACTGAAGTAGCCATTGATGGCGTCATGCACGAATTTTCAACCATTGATGGTGTGCAAGAAGATGTTTTGGATATTTTACTAAATTTAAAAGAAGTTTCAGTTGCATTAAACACAGCTGAAAGTGCGGAAGTGGTTATCGATAAAAAAGGCCCTTGTGAAATTACAGTGGCTGACATTGAAACCAACGGTACTGATGTAAGTGTGTTTAATCCAGATAAGGTCATCGTTACGGTAAACGATGGGTGGCCATATTCGCATGACACTTAAAATCAACACCGGTATTGGCTACGACACAGCCGTTACTCGTGACGATGAGGCATCAACGATTGGCGGCATGCAGTTGGATGCAAGCTTTTCACCGATTAAGCGTGTTAGCTTTACAGTAGAGGCGGCTCGTGCTGAACAAAAAATTAACCTTGATAAACTTAACATCAACGTTGAAACTAACGGCTCTGTAAATGCAGAAGAAGCCATTAAACGTGCAGCATCTATTTTGCAAGATCAACTGTCTTCATTCGTTGAATTAGAGCAAGTGGTTGTCAAACCTAAATTACCAGTTTCTGAGGACTTCCCGTCTATCTATTTATCAGCAGTGGGACGAATTAGAAGCTAACTGTACGTAGGTGCAAATTGTCTAAAAGCAGAGCAAATTTATTACATTGGTGATTTGATTCAAAAGTCTGAGCAAGACTTACTTAGGACCCCTAATTTAGGTCGTAAATCACTGAATGAAATCAAAGAAGTACTAACTGACAAAGAACTGGATCTTGGCACAGTCATTGAAAACTGGCCACCGGTTGACTTAATGAACGAATAGGGCAAAAATAATGAGACACAGAAAGTCGGGTAAACAACTTAATCGAAACGCTTCTCACAGAAAAGCAATGTTTCAAAATATGGCGAATTCATTGTTTCTGCACGAAACAATTAAAACAACTTTGCCTAAAGCTAAAGAGCTTCGTCGTGTGGTTGAGCCTTTGATCACCAAAGCTAAAACTGATAGTGTTGCTAATCGTCGTAATGCTTTTGCTAAGTTGCGTGATGATGCAATGGTTGCTAAGTTATTCACTGAGCTCGGTCCCTTTTACAAAGATCGTCCTGGTGGCTACATTCGTATTTTAAAAGCCGGTTTTCGTACTGGCGATAAAGCACCAATGGCGATTGTTCAATTGGTTGATTTTGAAGGCGCTATTGATGATTCAGCGACTCAAACTAAAGACTCATAAAGGAAAAATTCATGCCATCAATTAAATTAAGAGAGAATGAGCCATTTGATATTGCACTGCGTCGTTTCCGTCGTTCATGCGACCGAGCAGTGTGATTACCGATGTTAGGAAAAAGAATTTTATGAAAAGAAAACGTGGGTTAATAAACGTAAAAAGCTGCTGCAGTTAAGCGTACACATCAACTAAGGTCTAAAATCGCGTTCACCGTAAACGCATGTATTAAAGGCAGAATATTCTTCCTGACTAACAAACACAAACATCATTATGTCTGAGCTAAAAGCACGCATTACTGAAGATATGAAATCAGCAATGAAAGCAAAGGACAGCAAGCCCTAAAAGCCGTCCGTATGATCATCGGGGCCATCAAACAAAAAGAAATTGACGATCGCATCGAGCTTGATGATGCGCAAGTAATGGCCGTTATTCAAAAAATGGTTAAACAACGTAAAGATTCAATTTCACAATTCAAAGACGCAGGGCGTACTGATTTGGTCGATGTCGAAGAAGCTGAATTGGTTATTATTAACAACTACATGCCTGAGCAACTCTCAGAGGCAGAAGTTGCAGCTGCGGTGGACAAAGCCATTGCCAATTCTGGTGCTTCTTCCATGCAAGACATGGGCAAACTAATGGGCTTATTAAAAGGCCAATTAGATGGCAAAGCTGACATGGGTGCAGTTTCTGGTTTAATTCGCTCTAAACTCTCTTAAAAAATATTACTTATTTGACTATTTAAGTCAAAAATTTAGCAAATTTTGCTAATTAACCTCTAAAAAATCATTAAATTTATCTAAAAGAAGTATTTTTAGGTTATTTACCCCTGTATTTTTCATATTTTTTGTTTAAAAGTGTATCTTGAATTCGCATAACAAGTGCAATTTTAATTGTAATTAAATAGCCAGTTGCAATAAACTTTGCTATTTTCTTACCACAGGAAATTGCAATGAGTTATCAACAACTGACTGATGATGAACGATACCAGATAAAAGCGTGCTTACAACTACACATGAACCAAATTAGCATCGCTAAACTGTTAAATAGAAGTCCTGCAACTATCTCTCGCGAGATTAGGCGTAATACTGGCAAACGGGGTTATCGACCCCAAACAGGCTAATGATCAAGCCACAGCACGTAGGCTTAGTGCTAAGAAGCACGTTAAGTTAACCGAGGCGCTCAAAGCTGATATTGTTCAATTAATCAAACAAGAGCTTAGTCCTGAACAGGTTTGTGACTATCTTGTATTGCACGGTAAAACTAAGCTGCATCATGAAACCATTTACAGAATGTTGTTACAGGACAAACGTAATGGCGGCACACTTTACAAACACCTTAGGCATTTACACAAAAGCCCATCGTAAGCGTTATGGCAGCTATGAGCGCAGAGGTAGAATCAAGAATGCTGTGAGCATTGAGCAACGTCCAGAGCTTGTTAACACTCGCTCACGCATTGGCGATTGGGAAGGTGATACTGTCATTGGTAAAAATAAAAAGAGTGCCATCTACACACTGGTTGATCGTAAATCACTTTATACTATTATTGTCAAACTCAATGGCAAGAATGCCACTGAGTTGGCAGATAAGACCATTAAGGTATTAAAACCGCTCTCAAGCAAGATTCATACCATTACCTACGATAATGGTCTGGAGTTTGCTGAACATGAGCGACAAGCAAAAGAATTAAATGTAAACATATATTTTGCCCATCCATACTCTTCATGGGAAAGAGGTATTAATGAGAATACCAATGGATTGATTAGACAGTACTTCCCAAAGGGTACTGATTTTAACAAGGTGACAAATTCTCAAATTGAATTTGTCATGAACCGACTCAACACCAGGCCTCGAAAAACACGAGGTGGAAAACAACCTGTTGAGTTATTTTTAGGGAAAGCTGTTGATTTATTAACGGTTTAGAAATAATTGCACTTAATGTGCGAATTCAAGTATCAAGAAAAATCTAAAGATAGAAGTAGCGCCTCTAAACGAGAACATGAAATTAAAACCATGAGTCGAGACGATAAATTATTGTTGATTAAATCACAATGAGTGATTATCAAAGGATCTCTTGTGAGGCACATAGTGTTTATGAACTAGCGATTATGCGCAATCAGTCAATCGAAGTTACAATTAATGGCAAACCTCAAACCATACAACCTCAAAGACATTGTTAGTAAATCGGGTGAAGAATTTTTAATATTTTTAGATAAAGAAGACACTCGAAAAGAGTTGCGAGCAGATCAAATCATTCTAACGCTTTAATTCTTTTGGAAAAGAAAATAGTTAAAGTCTTGTGTGCTCCCGTTTGGATGAGGGTGAGTTTCAGAAGTAGTTTTTACCAATTTAAAATCATTGCCCAATAATTGAGGTAATTTTTATTCCATCGTATTGAACAAATGCCTGGCAAGTATTCCTTC
>GG729958.1 GCA_000205985.2 uncultured Candidatus Thioglobus sp.
ATGGGTACCGGGGGATCCACATCTATATCTTCCCCAACATTAACCGCCAAAACCTCAACATTATTATCTTTTGTTGCTAAATATAACCTCTCTAATGAGGACATTTCCCGCCGACATGGAGGACACCAAGTTGCCCAAAAATTAACAACAACAACCTTGCCTTTTAATGAATTAATATCAAGATACTCTTCATCCATATCTTGTAATCTTAGACTTGGCGCTATTTCAGGTATTGTTAATTTTGTAAGGCCATGGGTTAGTGGTGGCTGCTCTACTGCATAGGCATTTGTTATTGAAAATAACACCACAACAATTGATGCAAGTACTTTAAATTGTGAGCTGACTAAATGCATTTAACCTCCTTAATGCTAAATTCATAAAACTCATTATCTACATCCCAATTAATTGTAATATCAAACTGACTACCAATAGCTAAATTAGTTGACAACATTCCTTGATTCCAATCACCACTAGGTTCATATTCTTGTTCTTCAGGAATCTGTGCAAGACGAAAAGCAATCAAAGCTGATGGCTTGGTATTTGTCTGTTTGAATTGTTTCAACCAACTAGAGTTTGTTCTAATTTGGTTTGACTCATTATTACTAGTCACACGCCAATCATTGCGCAAAAAATGTATACGTCCTGGCGCACTATCATTACGTAATACAACTGTATATACACAAGTTTGTGCGTAAGGTTCGATTTGATTTATTGCGAACCCACGCCCATTATAAAATGCATTTACTACATCTGGTGGTATTTGCCTTAAGGAGAAAGTAACGCCATATTCAGTCTTCTCCCAAGTTTTAACCTCAGGCTCTTTATCCTGCGCAATAGCAAAACCATCGACGAAAACAATACTGACAATGGTTGATATTATAAATTTAGTTAGGCTCATAATTTTAGTTCTTGATTGGATGTTTTTTACTATTTTTAATAATTTTATCTAACACTACATCCTCAAGATTAATACCTTAAGTTTAAGTTAATGGAACGTCTTGAATTCAAAAAATCAAGTGTAACACTATTAGTATTTTTTTATTAAAACTTGTTCCATCATATCTTGTAGGTTTTTAAAGTCAAATATTTTTCTGGGTCTTTACAGGATGGCAAAGCGATTATGCAAGAGCCTGCAAAGCTTTATAGACCAGTTCGACTCTGGTTCCGGCTTCCATATACAAAAAAGCCCGATTTTTTATCGGGCTTTTTTCTACCCCCTTGAGGGGTGCTTTTTTTTATATGCTTATTTAAGCCAAACTACCAGTTCTCGCCGAGCAATTCGAAATAAGCTTGCGGGTGATTACAAGCTGGGCACAATTCTGGTGCCTCTGGTGCTTCATGTAAATAACCACAATTGCGACAACGCCACGTTACCATGCCATTGCGCTTAAACACACGACCCGCTTGAATATTTTCAGCCAAGGCCTTATAACGACGATCATGCTGTTTTTCCGCAATAATAATTGATTCAAACATCTGTGCAATATCCTCAAACCCCTCTTCTCTAGCTGTTTTAGCGAACGCAGGATACATTACTGACCACTCATACTCCTCACCTTCAGCCGCTACAATCAGATTATCAAAAGTCGTACCAATCACGCCCGCAGGAAATGAGGCGCTAATCTCTAACTCACCACCCTCTAAATATTTAAAAAATCGCTCTGCATGTTCTTTTTCTTGGCTAGCGGTTTCTAAAAAAATATCAGCAATTTGCATTAAACCATCTTTTTTAGCCTGACTGGCAAAAAAAGTGTAGCGATTACGTGCTTGGGATTCGCCCGCAAAGGCAATGAGTAAATTTTTCTCGGTTTGTGAACCCTGAATACTTTGAGCCATAAGAATTAATGGTTTTATAAAACAAAACTCATTATAACGCCAATTAAAAAATTGGGAAATTATTCAAATGACTTAAATAAAGCGCTAAAACCCTTATAAAAGAACAAAATCATGACAAATACCCCCTATTTATAGACAAAAATACCCACTAAATGGGATTTTTAGTGGGTATTTTCAGAAATTTAGCAAATTTTAAGAATTGGCTGATTTCTTACTTTAAAGTCTTGAAATATAAACTAAACAAGCATCCTATGCATGAAACACCTCTAAGTATATTTCATTCTGACTTTTTATTGTGGCGCCATACAAATATGCCAATTCCTACAATTGGGGCGAGTATTCCTACAAATGCAGGTCTGATTCCAGCCATGATTCCAAAGAAACCAATCATACCTCCTACAATTACCACTATTAACAATGTAAGCGTTAGTTTCACATGCACCCTTTATCTAACCATTTATTATTCGTCACTATTGTACTAGTATCTTAAATATTGGTGTCAAATTATTACACGGTATACTTTTCTAAGCAGTTTGACTTATTTTTTACTTTAAAGCCTTTAAACGTAGGCGAAGGGCGTTAAGTTTGATAAATCCGGCCGCATCTTTTTGATCATAAGCGCCTTCATCATCTTCAAAGGTTGCAATTTTCTCGCTAAACAACGAATCATCAGATTTACGTCCAACGACGGTAATTCCACCTTTATAAAGCTTAAGACGTACGGTGCCGTTAACGCTTTCTTGAGTTTGGTCAATCGCCGCTTGCAGCATTTCACGCTCTGGTGCAAACCAAAAACCGTTATAAACCATTTCAGCATATTTTGGCATTAGCTCATCTTTAAGATGCGCCGCTTCACGGTCAAGTGTTAAGCTTTCTATCGCACGATGGGCTTTAAGCATCACTGTACCTGCCGGGGTTTCGTAACAACCGCGTGATTTCATACCGACAAAACGGTTTTCAACAATATCATCACGGCCAATACCATGTGCGCCAGCGCGTTGGTTAAGATCTTCCATCACCGTTGCAGGGCTCATTGTCTCGCCATTAATGGCAACTATGTCGCCTCTCTCAAAAGTGAGCTCTACATATTCAGCTTTATCGGGTGCATCCTCAGGTGACACTGTCCAACGCCACATATCATCTTCTGGCTCTGCCCATGGATCTTCCAAGATATCGCCTTCATAAGAAATGTGCAATAAATTAGCATCCATTGAATAAGGGGATTTTTTGTTTTGTTTTTTGTAGTCGATCTCAATGCCATGGCTCTCGGCATAATTCATCAGGCTTTCACGAGAAGATAAATCCCATTCACGCCATGGGGCAATCACTTGGATATCAGCATTGAGCGCATAAGCGTTAAGCTCAAAACGCACTTGATCATTACCCTTGCCAGTAGCGCCATGACTAATCGCATCAGCACCCACTTCACTGGCGATTTCTACCAAGCGTTTAGAAATTAATGGGCGTGCAATGGAAGTGCCGAGTAAATACTCGCCCTCATAAATCGCATTCGCACGAAACATTGGGAAGACAAAATCACGCGCAAATTCTTCGCGTAAATCTTCAATATAGATTTCTTTAACACCGGCAGCTTTGGGCTTTAGCACGTGCAGGCTCAACTTCTTCACCCTGACCAATGTCAGCAGTAAAGGTAACCACTTCGCACTGATAAGTATCTTGAAGCCATTTAACGATAATGCTGGTGTCTAATCCGCCTGAATAAGCGAGTACTACTTTATCCATTTTCCTTTCCAAATTCAAATGTTTTTGTCAATAGTATTTCATTTTGTTGATTTACTACCTCTACTTTCCATTGCCCTGTCCACTTGTGCCAAAGATTTTTACTGGACCATACACGCCAACGCTTACCTTTAATATCAAAAATGATTTCAGCCTTAACTTTATCTTTGTAAATCCAACGATGGGTGATTTTATCCCCAGTTAAATTACGAACATTGGTAAAGAAGTAAATTTTACCTAAAGAATCATTAGCTTCAGTCACTATCTCAACAGGCGCCCTATCTTCTATTGAAGCGGCGAATACCGCTTGTGAAATATTTTCATGTGGCCATTCACCAAAAACTCTAGTGGTTAGTAGTAGCAATAATAATACTATTTTTTTATTCATTAATTCACCCAAGTAATTACATGTTTATAAATATCTTTCTCTTCCACTTCGTCATCTCTAAAGGTACGACCACGCACTGATACACCAGCCAAGTGTACCGAATTAACATCGCCACTGATCAAAGGATGCCAATCAAACAGTTCTTTGCCCTCATGAAGCAACCGATAAGCACAAGTGCCTGGCAACCAATTGAATTTATCCCCCCAGTTGTGATGGATGGTAAGACAATCGGGCACTAGGGATTGACGCGTATCGTAATGTGGACATTGGCAAGTCTCTTCATCCAGATAACGGCAAGCCACATCGGTAAAAAACACCTCATTCGTGTCATCATCTTCTAGTTTGTGCAAACAGCAACGCCCACAACCATCGCATAGAGATTCCCATTGTGCTTGCGTCATCTGATCGAGCGAGATCTTTTCCCAAAAATGTTTAGTGCGTTTTTCATGGTCAACATGCTACTTTAATCTAGAAATCAAATAACGTAAAATTTGCTTACCCTTCTGGG
>GG729957.1 GCA_000205985.2 uncultured Candidatus Thioglobus sp.
TACGTCCCATTGAAACAGTAAAGCTCTCATGATTGTAATTCATAACAGCTTCTTCAAGAATTATGTCATTATTGGCATCGCCATCATCCCATTTAACAGCTATTGAGCCATCAAATTGCTCATTCACTGCATGTGAAATTGAAAATTTAGCATCACCTAAAGTAGTGTTAGCCCCACTGCCATAAGTAGCAGATATTTCACCACTAACAGTAGTAGCTAAGGCTACCTGCTCTAATGCCTCAACTCTCTTTTTCATTACATTAAAATCATACTCATCTACATTTGCCTGTACAGACGCAAATATCGATGATCCCAAAATTAGCACACTAGGTGCTATAATCTTACTTCTTTTCATGGTGTATCCTATATATTGTGTTTAGAAAAGGCATAATTCTATTCCAGTAGAGTTATGCCAACCTTTTATAGCGTTTAACCGCCCCTCAAAACTCACAAAAATTGTTATTTTGTTTTATTTGTAAATTTTAGAGTTCTTAAAATATTTATTTATTCTTACAACCTTTGCAGCATTTATTGCAGTCATTATTTTGAATGCTCTTAGAAGTCAATGGCTTATTGGCCTTGTTTATAAAGTCAAATAGTGTGCTTATATTTTTGTTAACTTTCATATATACCCTTAAAAAAATTAAATACCCCTTTAGGCCGGGGCAAGCCATAAATTACTAGTTTGAATATAAGAGCTTGAGAGAGTAGCAATTCATACTAGTAATAGATTCAATAGATTGCCCTACGCAGGACTAAGAACGTAGGGCTGTTAAAATAATCACTATCAGAGTTTGTTTATGAAGAGAGACAAGTGATCATTTTTAACCTCTTTTTTTAATTATTTACAATCCCATGGAATTCCAAATAATCCTTAAGCTCTTTCTTTGTTAATACAAAATACCCTTTTTTCATTTTCTATTCTCCATCAAGTTATTATTAATACTTTCTCTTAAAGTAGTTAGATGCAAATGATACTGATTATCATTAACAATTGCAAGTATTTCTTTAACTTTTTTTGAAAAAAAATATTTTTACTGTAAAAATAGTAAAAAAATGCTTTAATATAAGTACTTATAAGCCATTTTAATAATTTGATAAATTTTCTTACTTCTCCATAAATAAGGATATTTTTACTAAAAAATAGGCTGTTTTTTAACCAGAAATCATATTTTTAGCTGATTTAGATACTGAAAATATATATAAATATTAATTTTTATAACTTTTAAAATCCAATTAGCAAAATTTTCTAATTTTTTACAAAAAAAATAGCACGCAAAAGCGTGCTATTTTTAAAGAAATATTACTATTCAGTCTTTTTTACATCTGAGATTGAATGTAATTTTGTAACCCAACTTTTTCAATTAAGCCTAATTGTTTTTCTAACCAGTAAGTATGATCTTCTTCTGTATCCTCAAGTTGTCCGCGAAGCATTGTACGTGTTACAAAATCTTGCTCTTGTTCACACAGCTTAATTGCCGATTTTAAATCTCCTACTACTTTATACTCAAGTTGTAGGTCATTCTCAATGCATGACTTAACATCATTACCAATATTTAAACCATCTTGAATCGATAAATCTGGTGTGGTTTCTAAAAATAACAAACGCTTAATAATTTGATCAGCATGATCTGTTTCTTCCTCCATCTCATGATTTAAACGCTCGTGCAACTTAGACAAACCCCAATCATCATACATTCTAGAATGAGTAAAGTATTGATCACGAGCTGCCAATTCACCTTTTAATAAAAATTGTAATTTATCGATTACTTTTGTACTACCTTTCATATTGTTTCTCCTTTTGTTACATGATTGACTGGTGATAATTATCTGTACCGACTTTATCGAACAGATCAATTTGTGTTTCGAAATAATCGAGTCGATCTTCACATTCTCCCATACACTCTTTTAAATGATCACGCGTGACATAATCTTTCTCGCCTTCTGCTTCAGAGATTGAAGATTGTAAAACACCCCTAAAATAAACTTCCATATCAAGATTACCCTTTAATATCTCAGGCACATTCTCGCCAATATTAAGCTTTCCTAAATCCTGTAGGTTTGGCAATCCTTCCAAGAATAGAATGCGCTTAATCATCCGATCAGACTCTTTCATGGCTTTAATTGAATATTTATAATTCTTCTCACCTAAATCATCTAACCCCCAGTCATTTAACATTCTTGCATGCAAGAAATATTGGTTAATCATTGTTAACGACTCCTTTAACACCTTGTTAAGTGACTGGTTAATATTATTATCAATCTTCATTTATCCTCCTATTTAATAAACACTTACAAATTAATTTATATTATATTGACAAATTAATTACTTCTATATTATAATGAGAATTATTATCATTAGCAATTAATAATCATGTACATTTGTATTTGTAATGCAGTAACCGATAAAGATATACAGAAAGCTGTAAAAAATGGTGCGTGCTCAATAAATGATTTAGGAAAAGAATTAAAAGTTGGTACTTGTTGCGGTCGCTGTAAATCTTGCGCAAAAAGAGTTATTGATGAGTGTACTGCTACAAATATAGAATTTCCAGCATTAAACACTTTGCTAGCAACAGCATAAGAATACATATTCATTGGTAAATGACCTAAAATAAAGGCACTTGCATTTATGTTATTTGCCTCAATGGATACAATACAACGCACACAAGCTAGTCAAAAAGTCACCATTATTGGTGCAGTGGTTGATTTCCTGTTGGCTATTTTTAAAATTATCATTGGTATATTAGGTAATTCTGGCGCTTTAATTGCTGATGGTATTCATTCATTCTCAGATTTGTTATCCGATGGTGTAGTTTTATACGCCGCCAAGCATTCGGCCGAAGAAGCGGATGATGAACACCCTTATGGCCATGAGCGGTTTGAGACGGTTGCCACACTTGGTTTGGCCATCATCCTGGCTATTATTGGCACAGGTATTATCTTTGATGCGTTTAATCGCTTACAAAATCCGGGTGAACTTTCACACAGCACTTTGCTTTTAAGTGTTGCCGCCTTATCCATATTTTCTAAAGAGGCTTTGTATTGGTACACGCTAAAAGTTGCTAAAACTTATAAATCAGATATGTTGAAGGCTAATGCTTGGCATCACCGATCGGATGCATTATCATCAATTGTAGTGTTTATCGGTATTTTGGGTAGCTTGAATGGTTATTTGTATTTAGATGGTGTAGCCGCTATTGTGGTTGGATTAATGGTAATTTACATTGCTTGGGAATTAGGGCTAAGCGCCACCAAGGAATTAGTAGACACTTCGATTGATGCAGATCAGGTAGAAAAATTAAGACATTCTATTGGTCAAATTAGTGGTGTTAACAGCGTTCATTCGCTACGTACTCGTAAAATCGGACACATGATTTCTTGTGATGTACATGTGCAGGTTGATCCTTACTTAAGCGTGAGTGAAGGGCATATCATTAGTGTGAGTGTTGAGCGCGTAGCTAAAGAATGCCTAGAAGACTTAATGGACGTTACTGTGCATATTGATCCGGAAAGATGATGAAATTGTTGAGCCTTATGAAAACCTGCCAGAGCGTGCAGAAGCACTTTGGAATCTTAACCAAAGCACTGTACAACAATAAATGCGACGGAGAAATTAATCGCATTCAATTGCACTATTTAGACAGCAAAATTCACGTGGATTTTTACCTGCCATTAAGCTGTTTAGAATCTGAAAAAAGTAGCGATGAGATTTTAGCTAAGCTGCATGAAACCGTTAAAAGCTTAGACGGGTTTGGAAAAATTAAGGTTTATTTCGGTAAGGGCTAAAGACAATGATAGCCGTGGCACATCGCACCTGCTAGTGCATCCGCCGCATCTTCTTGAGGTGCTTTATTAAGCTTTAAAGATTCTTGAACCATGTAAGACACTTGATCTTTAGTGGCGTGGCCTTTGCCCACAACCGCCTTCTTAATTTGATTAGGACTGTATTCCACCATAGTAATGCCGTTTACACCTGCGGCTGAAATGATCGCACCGCGTGCATGACCGAGTTTAATAGCTGCATCTGGATTTGGCCTATCAGGGCGCATAAAAGCACGCTCAATCACCACCACATCAGGTTGGTATTTTTTAACAATTTGATCGATTTCTAAAAATATCGTGGTGATACGGTCTGTTAATTCGCCCTTAGTACGAATACAACCACTAGCAATGTAGATAAATTTGAGTTTTTGCGCTTCAATCAAACCAAAGCCTGTGACTCTTGAGCCAGGGTCGACCCCTAATATTTTCATAAAAATATTTTATCAGTTACATGGCTTTACTTAATATATATCAGGATTATATGATATACTTTTATTTTTTAAAATTTAAAAGGCAAGAAAATGGCAGTTTTAGAACTAAATGAAGGTAACTTTGACGATACAATTCAGAACAATGACATTGTAATCCTAGACTTTTGGGCGCCATGGTGTGGCCCTTGTAAATCATTTGCGCCTACTTACGAAGCCATGAGCGAGAAAATTGAAGGCGTTACATTTGCAAAAATTAACACTGAAGATGAGCAAGAATTAGCCGGTAAATTCCAAATTCGATCAATTCCTACATTGATGATTTTCAGAGAACAAGTTGCAATCTTCTCTCAACCGGGTGCTATGGCTGAATCTGACCTTGAAGCGGTTTTAAATAAAGCAAAAGAGCTAGACATGGCAATGGTTCGTAAAGAAATTAAAGAGCAGCAAGAAAAAAGCTAAATAAAGCTCGAATAACTCTTTTCACTAAACCCAACCCTTATATCGGCAGTTGTTACTAAATCAGGTCGCTTGATAAGGGTTGGGTTTTTTAACGTCAATTCCAAGGTAATATCTTTCTTTTCCTTATCGGTTAAATTTCGATAAGTGGTGGATCGCTTATTAATTAAGGGTCAAGATAACTTTAGAGGCTCTTTTCTAAAAATCGCAAGCAAAATTCTATAAATATTTTGCTTGCGATTATTAAATCTAAATTCACATTCTTTTAAGTGTAAATTAAACATCTTTTTATCCATTCCTTTAAATTTTACCAATCTATTTTTAGCATAACCCCAAAATGATTCTATGCCGTTAATATGTGCATTTCCTCGTGCAAACTCATTCTTGCCATGGTGCACTCTAAAATGCTTCTTATAACCAAAATCTACTAAGCCATTATACCCTCGCCACCCATCTGAATGAATCACACTATCAACA
>GG729956.1 GCA_000205985.2 uncultured Candidatus Thioglobus sp.
CGGGGTATCCGGGGGGATCCCACCTTTTTCAGTGGTGCTCAAAACTTGGGGCCCAATGCAAGGTGGCAACAATTGGTTAAACAATACTGATTTTGGTACAAACTTTAACACTAAGAACACTTCGGGTGCTAACGCTTCTGGCGCAGCAGACGGTTCTGCTTCTGGTTCAGGTGATGCTAACGCTTCAGGTAAGGCTGATGCTTACGCTAAAGGCGCAGCTGATGGTTACGCTAAAGGTCAAGCTGATGCGTACTCTAAAGGCTATGCAGACGGTAAGTCTACTGGCACAGCGAGCGGTGCACAGTAAGCTTTAAGTTTTCGCTGATTAAGCAGTTAGTTAATCAGCGAAGTTCTTAATAAAAAAGCTACCCTTGGGTAGCTTTTTTTTGCATTAAAATTTATTTCGAACACGGTTGTGTCTTGTTGAGTTTGGGTGTATATTAATAACATCAATTAAGATAATAACGAATGGAGAACAACATGAAAACATTAGTAAAAACATTGGCAATTGCTACGGTAGTAGTGAGCGCATCCGCATCCGCATTTTTTCACAATGACGGCTACAACAATAACAATTGGGGTCCGTTTGACGGTGGCTCTAACATGGGACCATTCTCAGGCGGTAACAACATGGGCCCATTCTCAGGTGGCAACAATTGGGGCCCTTTCTCAGGTGGTTCTAATGCAGGTCCGTTTGACGGCGGCTCTAATTTTGGTCCTTTTAACGGCATGACTAACTGGGGTCCTTTTAAAGGCGCTAATAATTGGATGAACGATACGGATTTTGGTCTTAAATTTAATACCAAAAACACAACCGATACTTCGGCTTCTGGTCAAGCCGATGGATCTGCTTCTGGCAAAGCTGATGGTTATGCCAAAGGTCAAGCGGACGCATACGCCAAAGGACAAGCTGACGCTTATGCTAGAGGCAAAGCAGATGCATACTCTAAAGGTTATGCAGATGGTAGAGGCTCTGGTTTGATGAATAACGGTGGTTATTACAACCCTGTTCCCGTTAGATAATTAACCAAAGTATAAACATGGTTTAAAAAAGCACTTTAACGAGTGCTTTTTACAATGAGTTTAATTAATTTAATTAATACAAGGAGTTGTTAGATGCAATGTAATATTGGTGAATTGGATAAAAAAATACGCTTAACCGTTGGTTTTATTATTATCGCAGCAGGGTTTCAGCTTGGATCAATGTGGGGTGCAATAGGGTTTATTCCAATTTTGTCCGCATTATTGGGTTATTGTCCTGCTTATGCGATCTTTGGTACAACTACGTGCAAAGAAGATTGTAGCAGTTGTACAAAGTAGATTTTTTAAAAATATCTCTCTCTTTTCTTCGTATAAAAGTAGGTCTAGGTAAACTCGGTTGCGTTATATTCAGGCCTATAAAAATGGAAAACTCTGATTTTATTCCATGTCGTTGGGATGTAAACACAACGCTAACTGAATGTCCAGACAAGAAAATGACTGATTAATGCCTTAGCTTGATACTAATAGGCACATCGCCCGCGTTTTTAAAAGTAAGCACAAGATCAACAATTTTAAGATTGTTGATGGGCTTATTGAGACCCATAAACATAATATGATAGGACATAGGTTTTAGTACTAATGTCTGTCCAGGCGCAAATACTTTGTTAGACCGATGGACCATTTTTGCAAAACCATCTACAACCTGTGTTTCATGAAGTTGCGTCTTTTTAGCAATAGAGCTTGATATGCTTAATAATACGTCTTCTGCACCTGAAAGGTTGGTAATTTCCCCGTATGCAGCACCAGATTTAGCATTTTTTGCACTTTGCTTCATTCTGAAATTTTCAGTTTTAATTGGATTTTTTAGTAGTGACAATATACGGGTAATGAATTCTTTTTTTGGTGTACCAGTATAGCTAATATTACGAGTTTCACCATCTTGGTCGAGTAAATACAAAGTAACACTGTGACTATATAAACGCACTTTATCTTCAGTTTTATCCGAAGTTTTTTTATGTATCACTCTACGAACATTTTCAACATCAATATTATCGCCAATTTGTGTATAACGTGCCTTGAACAATTGAACTATGTTGTCAATTTGTTCTCTTGTTCCAGTAATGCCAAGAAAATTCTGGTTAAAATATGAAACAAACTCTTTCAAGTGTTTTGGTGTGTCGTATTCTGGATCAACAGTGACAAACATAATTTGTAGTTTTTCCTGGGCAAATTTTGGCAATTGCTCATACAGTTGTTTTAAATATCCTAGGGTGAAAGGACACACGTCAGCACAGTTGGTGTACCCAAATCCCAGTATAACGATTTTGCCTTTATAATCATCGAGCTGCATTGGTTTGTTGTGCATGTCCACTGCAGAAAAATTACCACCAACGCCGCTCAGAACAGAAAGGCCATTGTTACTATTTGCTAAGTTAGCCACACTAAATCCCAGTAACAAGCCCAGTATTATTTTTTTTAACATAGTATTTTCTCCCAAGGAGCAATGTCCGGCAATAGATGCTGCTCATTAACATCAATTATTTTATAAATGCCTCGATCGATTTTTTTAATCTCAATAATTTGCTTAATTTTTGCAATACTCCATTTATTATTGGCGGAAACGCCTTTCCAGTCAATAATCAAAGAAAGTTGAATTGTATTATTGGAAGTGTTGACGGCCTTAATACTGCGTAATAAGTGAGCACCCTTACCCATCCAGGCTGTGCGTTTTTTTAAGGTTTCGTGCACAGTTCCAGAGTAATTACGCGCACCAATAACAAGTTGATAATTGGCAGAATTGTCATCAAATAAATCAGAATGAGGCGTGTTATATCCATCTAGCAATAAAAGCCATGAATAAGCAAATTGTCGATTTAGATAATGGAGAGCATCAAATTCAGAGCCAATAATTCTTGAATTGAGCGCTTGTTGTAATTGAACAATTTGAACCAGTGGGTTATCTTTGTTGAGGTTGAAAATAAATGCTTCTTGAATTTGTTGGGTTTTGATTGTATGGTTTTCTAAATAGTTCAATTGAATGGTTACTGTAAACTCAGTTTGAATTTGTTGTTTTGGCTGGCTCGGGATGCCTTTAAGTTTTGCGTCAATAATCTGGATATTTTTAATATTTTTTGGATAATTGCCTAAGTGTGTGGACTGATTTTTGAGTAAATTTGCATAATGTCCCATGACTATAGTTGCTACTTGATTAAGCGTTTGAGCGTAATGTTTAGCTTGTTGGGATTTTTTTTGAATCGGATTGTATTCTACAAGAGCATTAACGCTTGTAGAATACAACCCAAGCAAGCACAATACTAAATACAAGCATTTTAGTGTATTTATATTTTGACTTGCTTTGGGTTGCATAATAGTCTTAATGTGGCGCTTCTATCTGCTCCATTAAGTCATTATTCCACTCACCCTCAACTGAGACGTGTGCAGCAGCACCAAGCATAATTGCTTCAATCAAGTTGTGATTCACGTAAGCGTAAAGTCCCGGCTGTTTGAAGGTATACATCATTGCAACCGCTTCACCAGCAAATACAGGCCATGTTTCACGATTGGTCATTGGTACATCGTTGAATGAGCCTCCGTGCTCAAAATAAATCAGCATGTCCACCAATTAAGTGCACGCGAGAATCACGATTAGCTTGTGAATGAATAAATAAAACGGGTATCACCCCACGTTGGCTTTTCATGGCATTATCGCCTGTTAATGAACCAACTTTTACCGGTTAAAAGTTAAATTGACTTTGGAAATTAAACCACCGCCATAACTTTTCCATAGTATTCGCCCCCTTGGGAACCTACCGGGGGGAATTCATAAGGGTTTGAAACTTTTCCATTGGGGCCCCTTTTCATAAAAAAACCAAGTCCTGTGTTCCCCCAGTGGAGAAACCTTTTTATCGTAAAGAAATTGGCATTGCCCTTTTTTTTTTCCTTTAGAGGCCCGTCCGAAGGAAAAATCCTATAATTTTTCGCCCCTTCTCTGCTCGCCCCCCCCTCGCGGAAAAGGAAAATATTTTGTCCCCCCAGGGGCCCACATGGGTTGAAAAAAAAAGAAACTCGGG
>GG729955.1 GCA_000205985.2 uncultured Candidatus Thioglobus sp.
CCCCCGTTGCTTGGGCACCCGGCGGATCCACGAATCACACAAGGCATACTTGCTGGCCAAAAACTTTGATCTTTCGGCAAGTGTTGGTATAGATAATGTTGAGTCTTTGATAAAAAAGACTACACTTCATCTGCACTGTGCATGGGCGGAGTTACTAACTCAATCAATGATTCAGAAAAATCCGTGGTAATGTTTGGATGCGTGAGCGCACATCCAAATGCACTAGGGTGTGGCGCCTGGGAAATGCCGCCTTTTCTAGACACTCTGAGCCCTTCTTTTTCAATGCCCATCAAATTACCTTTGAGCAGTGCGCTGTGTGGTTTTAATATTTGAATTTTATCCGTTAAGTTCAAATGCTTGCTCAATGCTAAAATATGCTCATTTTACCATTAGCTTAACAAATGAAGACAATCAAGGCCGTTGTTGGCGTTTTACATAATTCCAAAGGGCAATTACTCATTGCTAAACGTCAAGACCATCAGTTCATGCCTGGATTTTGGGAGCTTCCTGGCGGAAAAATTAAGAACGGAGAGTCATTAGAACAAGCCATGACTCGAGAACTGAATGAAGAGCTTAACATTCAGGTTATAAAACTAAGCATACGTCAAAGCATGTGCCATCAGTACAAAGATAGAATGGTTGAGTTAAACATTTACAATATCGATGAATATAAAAATTCACCCATTGGGGCTGAAGGGCAAGAGATTAACTGGGTAAACATTGATGAATTAACAAATTATGAATTATTACCAACCATGAAAGCATTTTACAACTCAGTCGTATTGCCAAATAAATACTGGATTACCCCATCAAGCAACCATCAAAGCGATGAATGGATAAACAAGTTTGAACAAAAACTAACTTCAGACATAACTTTAATCCAACTTCGCAGTAAAACTCCGCTTGACGTTTCGTTTGTCAAAAGTCTTCACCACCAATGCCAACAAAATAACGTCAAACTACTATTAAACACTCCCAATAAAACTTTTGATGAAAGTTATTGTGACGGCTGGCACATTACCACCAATGAAATGTTCAAACTGGATTCAAGGCCTTGCGCCGATGATAAATTACTTGGCGCTTCAACGCACAATTTAAAAGAAGCATTAACAGCGCAAAAACTCGGTGCAGATTTTGTGGTTATCTCTCCTGTACAAGCCACTCAAACTCATCCTGATACCATTCCAATAGGCTGGGATACTGCCCAAGAAGTGGTCGATAAACTCAATATTCCCGTGTATTTTTTAGGTGGTATGACACTTAATGATTTAGACAAAGCCCTAAAGCTCGGTGCTCAAGGTATTGCTGGAGTAAGTGCTTTTTGATTACTTAATTAGCGCAGTAAAACAGCGATTTCCTTCGATCGAGAAACATCAAAATCTCTATCAATAGTAGCAATCGTATCAATGCGTTATTTTTTTTGCCAAAAACACCAAACAAGCATCAGCAAAATCCATTGGCAAATCTGCATATTTGAGCGTTAGCGCCTGAATTGTCGCAAAGTCATTCGCAACAATTGGCTCAATCCTAAGGCCACCAGAATGTGCCCAGCCTAAAAAATCCACCTGCACATTGGTATTAAAATCTAGTAAATGTAAGGTTTCAGTAATAGAGGCAATAGTTGTTACAAGCTCATATTGATTATTTTTTATAAATTCAACACTGGCTTTATGGTACTTATCATTACCATTAAATAATGCAATCAACGGGCCCGAGTCAATCAGAATCCTTTTCACGTTTTTGCATATATCTTAGCTCTTACTAATTTTTTCCTATCTTCTGCAAGGGTGCTATTATCACTTGCATATTTACCGAACACCTCTTTACCGAGTTGCCACGGGCTAGGTTTATCAACCTGTTTTATAAACTCAACAACGCTTTTTCTAACTAATTCAGATTTACTAATGTGCATATTTTTAGCAATAGTTTTAATCTCTGTCTCTAGCTCATTATCTAAACGCACTGTAAGCATAATATTTCCTTAAAAATCAAATGTAATACATATTGTAATGCATTAGCTCATAATGTCAAATTTTTATTAACTGAATTAACACGCTAGAAAAGCGCCCAGGGTATTGCTGGCGTTAATGCTTTTTAAAAGTATTTGCCAATCTCTTAATCAAATAACATCAAAATTGCTCTCTCTTTATCTGTTAAATTAAGACCGCAACCTATATACTAGAAAATTTTATATTTAATGAGGCCTTTGCATAATTATGGACAATCTTAAATTATTATCAGAATCATTAATTGAAAAATTATCAGGTTCAGGCGCTTATAAACGAGGTGTGGATTATTATCAACACGGTCTAATTAAAAGTCTGCACATCAATCCAAAAGGAAAAATAAGTGCAGAAGTAATCGGTTCAAAAATTTATCATGTACATCTACATCATACATCCACCTTATTTGAGGGTCATTGCAACTGCCCTGCTTCTGATAATTTTGATTTTTGCAAACACTGTGTTGCCGTGGCCTTATCGTACTATCATCAAATACATGCTGGCACAATTACCAGCGGTGATGACAATAAAATTCGGGCTTATGTAGAAAGCCTGCCTCAGTCACAATTAGTCGATGCCATGCTGGAGATGATTAATGACAATTCATTATTGCATGAACGCTGGCTACTTAAAGTTCAATTATTATCCGAAACTCTAACCCCAGCAGCGCTCAAAAAAAGAATAACCAAGGCCATTCCATATAAAAAAAATCTATGGGATTATCGCCAAGTGGGTTATTATTTTTCCGAAGTAGAAATGGCATTACAGCAATATATTCCCATTATTGAAAAACTGCCACAAAATCAAGCTTTAAAGTTGTTTGAATACACACTATCTAGATTAAATAAAGCCTTAGAGGGAATAGATGATTCAGTTGGGTATCGATATGCCACAGAGGAATTATTGACAAACTGCTTCCAAACTATTTTTGACAAAGACACCTGGATCGATAAAGACAAAGGTAAATATCTTGCCAAAACAATCCTAAAACAGGATGAAGCCTACGGTTTTTTAGATTTATCTGGGCATCACCTAGAGGTCTTAAATAAAGCAGCAAGACAAGCCTTTTTCACGCAAGTTGAAAAAACTTGGGAAACCACAACCAGACCAACCAATAGTAATGATTGGGGTGTTTATTGGCCCTTCATCAATGTACAAAAACTAATGATAAAAAAATCACAGTTAGCGGGTGATTTTCATCAAGAACTATCACTAAGAGCGCTTAGCGTTTTTAACCTAAATGACTGCCTTTACTTATCGCAATTATGTCTCAAACAAAAACATCTTTCAGAAGCGCTACATTGGCAAAAACAAGCTGAACAATACAACGACAAACGTCCACACGATGAGGACAATCTACTAAGCAATCAAATCTCTATCTGGCATTATCAAAAAGATTACTCAAACATCGTACTTTCACAGTGGCATCGCTATCAGCAAAACTACCATCTGCCTTATTTGCAAGCGCTATTTGATGTCATTGAACGCACAACGCTTAACAATAATTATTATCAACAAGCGCAAACTTTATTACAAACAGAACTTACAAAAACCACATCAGCACAAAATCTAATTTATTATCGCACCAAGCTAGTCGAATTATATTTATACGGCAGCCAGATTGATCAAGCCCTATTAGCTTGTAAACAAGGTGAAATCGAAATACACACCTTGCTAGAAGTTATTGACCTATATTCGCATGATGCTCGTGTATTGCCACTAGTAGAGCAAGCGGTCAGCAATCAAATTGGGCAAACAAACAATGAATCTTACAAAGAGGCTATTGCCTTATTAAAAAAAATCAAAGGAAGGCTAGACAAAAAATCCCAGTCTATTTTTGAAGATATGGTATTACGCCTACTACAAAATAACAAACAAAAACGCAATTTTGTAGCCTGGTTAAAAGAAGCGTTTACATTTATAAGTCTAGATCAAGAAAGCCATTAAGAATAATTAGAGTGTAAATTACACTATAACCCTAATTATTACTAACTCATTCGAGGTTCGACCTCGAATGCTGGAGCTTAAGGTATTGCGGGCGTTAGTGCTTTTTAGAATCTACAGTACCGACTCTAAATCAGTTTTTGAAAAATCAAAACCCTTGAACAGTAACGGAAGACTCTCATCTTTTGCTAATGCATAAGAAAACAAATCGCCAAAATTCAATCCAGCAGGGTCTTTGCCTTTTCCATATCGAAGATAAGCATTTTGAGCAAGTTCTGCTTGTTTTGGAGTAACACTCTTAATCTCAAATAGATCAGACTCAAGTAATTGGTTCAGACGAATAAGCCCTTCTGCACCGAGACGATGAGAAACCACAATACACATCTCCACCATAGTGGCACTACTAATGAGTATTTTGCTGGCTTCAAGCAATACCTGCTTGTATTGCTGTGCATCATCCTCTTGCAACAAAATTGCCAAGAAAATTGACGTATCAGCAACTATCTTATCAGGCACTTTCAACGACAAACACCAAATTCATCGTAGCCTAAAATTTCATCAGCAGAGCGATTATCCAATACTGGCAAAGCGCTCATTTCTTCCAACAAACGCACACCTCTTGGTTTTAGTCTTATGTTTTTAGCAGGTTGATGATGCGCCAAAAAATAACTCCAACGCCTCG
>GG729954.1 GCA_000205985.2 uncultured Candidatus Thioglobus sp.
CTTCTCAAGGGTCAAATTTAGTGATTGCTTTTTGATGAAAAAGGCAAAACAGAACAACACCAAAGCCATTGCCAAAGCCATGGAAAAATTGGCAACAAAATGGCGATAAACGTGGGTACTGCTCATTGGCGGTGCGGACGGCCTAAGTGACGACTGCAAACAACACGCTCATCTACTTTGGGGCCTGTCAAACTTGACCTTGCCACATTCAATGGCTAGACTATTAGCCGTAGAGCAAATTTACCGTGCTCATTCATTATTAAATAACCATCCATATCATAGGGAGTAAACATGAAATTAGAACTCATCAGCTTTAAACTTTGCCCGTTTGTACAGCGTGCCATCATAATCTTAAAAAAACAAAACATCGATTACGACATAACCTACATCAACCCAATGGATCCGCCCGACTGGTTTAAAGCCATTTCACCAACCGAGCAAGTCCCCCTACTAAAGGCAAATGATGAAATTATTTTTGAATCCAGTGTCATTAGTGAATTTGCCAATGACATCAGTGATACTGACTTACACCCAAAAGACGCTATCCAAAAAGCGAAAAACCGTGCATGGATTCAGTTTTCATCAAGTATGTTTGATGACTTATTTAACATTGTAACCGGCGATAAAGACAAATTCAGCGAAGCCAAAGATTCTTTATTTAAAAAGCTGTCACGTGTTGAATCTGTAAAAGGCGATGATCCGTTTTTTAATGGTAATAATTTTGCATTAATTGATGCCGCATTTTCGCCATTGTTCATGCGTTTAGCGTGGATTAATGAATTTACCGACAACGCACTGTCGTTGGCTGAATTTGCCCGTCTATCTGCTTGGAGCAAAGCCGTCTTAGCCGTTAAGGAGGTTAAAGGCTCAGTGGTTGATGGCCTGGATGATGTTTATTATTCCAATATCGAAGGACGAGAGGGTTATTTATCAACCTTATTGGTTGACTAAATAATACCCAACACATTTTCAGGCGGTCGAGCAATCACAATGCCCTTGTCAGTTTTGACAATCGGACGCTCAATCAAAATTGGATTATCAATCATTGCCTGAATTAAATCATCTTCACTTAGTGATTCATCGTCTAAGTTGTTCTCTTTATAAGGCGCTTCAAATGTGCGCATTAAAGATCTGGCATCCATGTTGAGTTGGTTCAGTAAATCTTTTAATTCATCCACGCTCGGGGTATTTTCTAGATATTTAATTACTTCAAAATCCACACCTTTTTCTTCTAAAATGGATAGAGTTGTTCTGCACTTTGAGCACTTTGGATTGTAAAAAATTACCGTTGACATATTGATGAACCTTATGAAAAAAATTCTTATTATACTCTGTCTTTTTTTGCCGTTAAGCGCCGTACAAGCAATTACCGTTAGTGAAATTGTCGACTCTGCAAGCTCCCTTTGGCAGCAACAAAAATCACAAAAAGTAACGAAATTCTCACTAACCGACACTAAAGGCAATGTTCATACTGATGAATCCACTAAAGGAAAATATTTAGTGGTTAATTTTTGGGCTACTTGGTGTCCACCTTGCTTAAAAGAGATTCCTGCCTTTGTTGAGTTTTACGACAATCATGCCGATAAAGTTCAAATACTGGGTTTGGATTACGAACAAGCTGATAAGACTGCGATCTCTGAATTTACTGACACCTTTATGGTTAACTACCCCATTGTCTTGTTTGATGATAAAAACGGCCCTCAGTTCAGTAATTTTGGTGAGATTATAGGAATGCCAACTACTTATATCTATAATCCAAAGGGTGAATTGGTTGATTTTCACATGGGTGAGATTGACATCCAAACCCTAGAGAAAACTATCCTATCCAAGCCTTAAATTCTCCATTTTCATCGCGTACCAATCTAGGCACCAAGTAACCACTCAAGTTTTTCTTAAGCTGTTGATGTAATTCTTTTGCACATTGATCCCCAACTAAGAAATGTTCTGCGCCACTGACTTTATCAAGTAAATGTAAATAATACGGCAGTACGCCTGCATCAAACAACTGTAGTGAAAGATCGCTTAGTGCCTGAGCCGAATCATTAACGCCTTTTAACAAAACGGATTGATTAAGTAAGGTAATTTGGCTTAATTTACCAATATTTTTTACAAACTCACTGGACAGTTCGTTCGCATGATTTGAATGTAAAACCACCACTACATTCAGACTTGTCTGGTTCAGTATTTGGGCTAGTTGGTCGGTAATTCTACTCGGCGTTACCACCGCACTGCGCGAATGAATACGCAAAGTTCTAATGTGTGGAATGCGTTCAATTTTCTGAATTAATGCTTGTAGTTTTTCATCGCTCAAACTCAGCGGGTCTCCACCACTGAGAATAACTTCATTAATTTGTGTATGAGCGCGAATGTAGTCTTCAATCGCCAACCAGTTACTCAGCGCATCGTGTTCGGCATAATTGAAATTTTGACGAAAACAATACTGACAGTGAATGGCGCATACGCGAGACGCAATCAACAAAACTCGATTAGGATATTTGTGAATCAAACCCTCAACTGGCGCATTACTCTCATCATCCAATGGTGACAAGAAAAATTCAGAACTCCCAAACCTTGCTTGGGAGTTAATGACTTGCTTTAGTAAAGGGTCTTCTGGATTATTTTTATCAATCAGATTGGCAAATTCTAATGGGATTTTGATTGGAAAATGTTGATCTTCAAATTGACTGATTTGAAAAAAATCATTGCAACTACTCGCCCCCTTTAAAGTGTTTCTTGAGTTGTGTTTCCAGTTGTTTTGCATAATGATTAGCGCATTAAAAAGCCCCGTAAACGGGGCTTTTTAAATGGTTCTTAATGAGTACGGTTAGCAGAAGTTTGCAAAGTTTGCATCTGTGTGCTCTTTACCATCTTCAAAGCCTGATTCCCATTCGTCAGTAATTCTTTGCTCTTCAAGCTCAGGGTTATTTAAAAAACCAGCTACCCAACCTTGAATGTAGTTGTCGTTTACGCCCATTTCTTCCATTTTCTTAACGCCTTCATAGTAAGTCATTACCGATACTCCTTAAAAATTTACAATAATAATGTTTATAATTTCACACTCTTGAATCAAGTTCAAAATCACTTGATATCAGACAAAGGTAATATTATAACCATTTTGAAATCATCATCAAGAAAAACCATGAATTTATTCTGAAATAATTGAAGGATTAAACGACAAACAACATCAATCGGTTACCTTAGACGACCAGAAAATGCCTTAATACTGGCGGGTGTCAGGCAGTGGAAAAACAAAGTTCTCACCCATCCATGCTTACTTAGTCACGCAAAAACATTCACATTGGATGCATTATGTTGCGGTGAC
>GG729953.1 GCA_000205985.2 uncultured Candidatus Thioglobus sp.
AAGTGATTTTTAGTGAGCCTGTGTTAAAGCCTTACAAAGGCAAGCAAAATATTCGATTAAAACTTAAAACATTTGATGATCAAATATTAGATATTAACAGCTATAAAAATCAAGTTGTACTGCTTAACTTTTGGGCCAGCTGGTGCAAGCCCTGCGTTAAAGAAATTCCTTCATTGATGCGTCTGCAACAGACATTTAAGAATCACAGTTTTCAGATTGTCACCATTAACGTTGGCGAATCAAAAAAAGACATGGTTGATTTTTTGAAAAAAGTAAAACTTGAATTGCCCATTATGTTAGATATAGATGGCCAAGCAGTGAAAGACTGGGATGTGTATGCATATCCTTCTAATTTTGTTCTAGATAAAGACGGCGTTATTCGCTATGCTTATCACGGGGCTTTAGAATGGGATTCCGAAGCGATTATCAACACCATTAAAACACTCTTGTGAAACAATACGACGTTATTATTATTGGTGCAGGCGCGGCGGGGTTGATGTGCGCCGCTGAAGCGCTGAAACGTGGGCGCAGTGTGGTTATTTTGGATAAAGCCAACAAGGCTGGTAAAAAAATCCTCATTTCTGGTGGTGGAAAATGCAACTTCACCAATCTCTTTATTGAGCCTGAAGCCTATATTTCAAGTAACCCTCATTTTTGTAAATCAGCTTTATCACGCTATACTCAGTGGGATTTTATTGCCCTATTGGAAAGTCATCATTTTCACTGGACAGAGAGAACCTTAGGTCAATTATTTTGCGATCAAAAATCTGGTGCAGTGCTTAGAGTGTTACTAGATGAGTGCCAACAAGCTGACACCATTCTAGACTGTGAGATCAATCAAGTAGTATTTGAATCGACCTATAATCTACAAACCAATCAGGGTGATTTTCAAGCGCAGTCACTTGTGATTGCCACTGGTGGGCCTAGTATTCCAAAAATGGGAGCGACTGATTTTGGTGTACAAATTGCCAAACAGTTCGACCTTAAATCGTTATCATTTCAGCCAGCATTGGTGCCATTTACTTTTCATCAGCACGATATTGATAAATATTTTAAAGATCTCTCCGGGCTTTCACTAGATGCGGTTGTTAGTTGTAACAACGCAAGTTTTAGGGAGGCTTTATTGATTACTCATCGTGGCTTAAGTGGCCCGGCTATTTTACAAATCTCATCTTATTGGAACAAGGGTGATCACATTGAAGTAAGCCTTTTGCCTGACTTAGATGCAAGTGAGTATTTAATAAATATGCAGCAGCAACGCGGCAAGGCTGAACTCAAAACTATTTTGGCTGAATTATTTCCAAAACGCCTAGCTGAGCGTTTAGCCAACACACTAACCAGTCAGCCATTAGCCAACATACCTTTGGGAGAAATTAATCAGCACAAGCTTAAAGCCTTTGGAGGGCAATTAAATAACTGGATGATTGTACCAAGTGGAACTGAAGGATTGCGAGTGGCAGAGGTGTGTACGGGTGGCGTAAGTACGGATGAACTTTCATCTAAAACCATGGAATCTAGTAAACAGCCAGGACTTTACTTTATTGGTGAGACAGTTGATGTTACTGGCTGGCTAGGTGGCTACAACTTTCAGTGGGCGTGGTCATCTGGGTGGGCGGCCGGCCAAGTAGTTTAAAAAACGCTTTTTTTTTGCAGACTGTGTACAATTAGACTTTCATTAAATTATAAATAATCTTATGTTTGTATTTGGGGAAAGAGTTGAAGGCTATGACGGGCTCATGTTTAATGAGCGCGAAGTCAGAGCGGCAGCAGGCATTGTTTTTTTATTTGCTTTTATGGCATTTATGAGTGGTTTTTTAACCGGTAACAATGAGCCGACTAAGTTGATGGTGTCGGTATTTTTACTTGATTTCTTTATTCGAATTTTTATCAATCCTAAGTATTCTCCTTCAATGGTGGTTGGACGTTGGATTGTCAACAATCAAAAGCCAGAATACACAGACGCCGCCCCTAAAAGATGGGCCTGGGGTATTGGCTTTACTTTAGCAGCCATTATGTTCTACCTAGTGGTTTTGAATGAAATCCGTGGCCCGATTAACATCCTAACCTGTGCACTATGTTTAGGTTTGTTATTCTTTGAGGCGGTGTTTGGCATTTGTGCGGGTTGCAAAATTTACAACTTATTCCACAAAGAAAAGGTGAAACACTGTCCGGGAGAGGTGTGTGATTTAAGTAGGGGGAGAGATAAAATCCAGTATTTAGATTTAGCGCAAAAATCCGTATTTGCCTTATCAGTGCTGGCGCTTTTTTATATAGCCTTTGGCGGCATTATTAAATTTTTAATTTTTGGAGAATAAGATGAAACGAATAATTGTATTTCTAATATTAATGGTTAATATTTCTGTGGCTCAAGCTGCGCTAGAAGTTCATAAAATTAGTAATAATGTTTATGCTTTAGTGGGTGAAACCACTCAGCGTTCACCAACAAATTTTGGCAACAACTCAACCCACGGAGTGATTATTACTAATGATGGTGTTGTGTTGATAGATTCAGGTGCAAGTTATTTAGGCGCTGAGGAAATTCATAAAGTCATTCAAACATTGACTAACAAGCCTATTAAAATCGTCATTAACACAGGTGGCCAAGATCATCGCTGGTTGGGTAATGATTATTTCCAAAAATTAGGCGCTAGAATTATCGCCTCAACAAAAACCCAAGCAGACCAAAAAGCCAGAGCTGATTATCACATGACTAGATTGGGTGCATTAATTGGCGACAGTTTGGATGGTACAAATCCTATTTTTGCAATAGAAACTTTTGATTCAATGATGAATCTTAAAGTTGGCGGTATAGATTTAGAGTTGTACCATGTCGGCGCTGCACACACGGTGGGCGATATTTTTATTTACATGCCAAGCGAAGAAGTTATGTTTGCGGGTGACATTGTGTTTAATGACAGAATGCTAGGCATTGGCCCTGCTAGAGACTCTCAAAGTTGGATTGATGTGTTTGAAAAAATGGCTAGCTTTAATCCAAAGCACATTGTTCCAGGTCACGGAAAAGTGTCTGATTTAGCTACTGCAACTAAAAATACCCAATCGTACCTAATTTTTCTAAAAGATAAAATTTCAAAAATTTTAGATGCTGATGGTGATATGCTAGAAGCGAGTAAAATAGATCAAACAGAATTTCACTTTTTAAGTGGTTATGAGGCGATTGCTGGAAAAAATGCGCAATGGGTGTTCGAAAAAATGGAATTTGATTATTAATTAATAAAGAGGTTTTATGATGAAAGGAGTTAAAGTTTTACTTGCTATTTCTTGGACGATGATTGCACTAGGTGCATTTGCAGTATTTGGTATTGGCGAAGATGACAGTAAAAGCGAAGAGATAAAAGCTAGCGATAAGACAGCTGAAGAGTGCGAGATTCCAGCTTTTGCTAAGGCAATTGGCCATGAAGACTTGTGGCTTCAGCATAACGGCTGCCCACCAAGAGAAGAAGAGAAAAAATCTGATAAAGAATATACTTTTTACTCATTTTGAAAATTTCTTAAATTTTCAAAATTGTTGAGCTAAACATAAAAAAATGCCGTTTAACGGCATTTTTATTGGATATTTTAAGTTTAATCGGTGTTTACACTTCATTTTGATTATTTCCTAAATTTAATACCATGTAAGTGGTATGATGGTTAAAAATATTACAAGGTTTAGCGTGAAATTTAACTAATAGTTTTAATTTTACCATGGCGTCATGCAAAGTGATTCTTATGCATCTGATTTTTGGAGTTCAATAAAATTCCAACATG
>GG729952.1 GCA_000205985.2 uncultured Candidatus Thioglobus sp.
ATTCCCTTTGAGTTTTAACCTTGCGGCCCGTACTCCCCAGGCGGACAACTTAACGCGTTAGCTTCGCCACTAAGAGGTAAACCCTCCCAACGGCTAGTTGTCATCGTTTACGGCGTGGACTACCAGGGTATCTAATCCTGTTTGCTACCCACGCTTTCGTACCTCAGTGTCAGTATTAGTCCAGAAAGCTGCCTTCGCCATTGATGTTCCTTCAGATATCTACGCATTTCACCGCTACACCTGAAATTCCACTTTCCTCTCCTATACTCTAGTTTGCCAGTTTTAAATGCAGTTCCTAGGTTGAGCCCAGGGCTTTCACATCTAACTTAACAAACCACCTACGCACGCTTTACGCCCAGTAATTCCGATTAACGCTTGCACCCTCCGTATTACCGCGGCTGCTGGCACGGAGTTAGCCGGTGCTTCTTCTAAAGTTAACGTCAAGGCTAAAGGTTATTAACCTTTAGCTTTTCTTCACAATTGAAAGTGCTTTACAACCCTCAGGCCTTCTTCACACACGCGGTATTGCTGGATCAGGCTTGCGCCCATTGTCCAATATTCCCCACTGCTGCCTCCCGTAGGAGTCTGGGCCGTGTCTCAGTCCCAGTGTGGCTGATCATCCTCTCAGACCAGCTAAAGATCGTCGCCTTGGTGAGCTTTTACCTCACCAACAAGCTAATCTTACGCAGGCTCATCTGATAGCGAAAGCTTATAAATAGAGGCCTCCTTTACTACGTGTAGATTATGCGGTATTAATCCGGATTTCTCCGGGCTATCCCCCACTATCAGGCAGATTCCTACGCGTTACTCACCCGTCCGCCACTCGACGCCTGTTAGCAAGCTAACGTCGTTTCCGTTCGACTTGCATGTGGGTGAGCATACCGCCAGCGTTCAATCTGAGCCAGGATCAAACTCTTCAGTTCAATTCTAACTATTCAGAACATTGGCAACATTTATAAATAAATGCGCTTTGCGTTCAATTTTTTAAAAAGCTTATTTGCTTTAGTTTTTTATGTGCACTTGCACAATTTAATGTACGAGTGCCCACACAAGTTGTTTGATATATTTTTAAAGAGCTACTGCTAAAATGTAATTGTTTCGCAGTGAAAGATGGAAATTATACAGAGTTGATTTTTAATGTCAACCCTTATTTTCAACTTTCTTTGCTAAAAACTTTTTACTGTTTTGTTGCAGTGAAGGATGGAAATTATATAGCGTTAATTGTTAATGTCAACACTTATTTTCAACTTTCTTTGCTAAAAACTAATTACTGTTTTCGTGCAGTGAAAGCGCAGAATTATACTAAGATTTTTCTCTAGGTCAAGCGCTTTATCAAGTTTATTTTTTAGGGCTGTAGTTTGTCCGCTGAAACCGCCATGTTAAGCCATTTGTCGGCTTTGTCAATGTCTACAATTTGTTGATTAGCGTCAACCATTTCAATATCATTGTCGTTCCATCCTTTAATCCCCATCTTTAGTGATCGCACATTTTCAAAGCCCATCAATTGCATCGTCTGCGCTGCAAGTGCACTTCTATTGCCCGATCGACAGATAACAATGATGTTTTGATTGCGTGCTTTAGCCAACTCTGGCACGGTATCGTCATAATTCCAGACACAGGCACCTTCAAGTACACCTCTTGGCACGTGTAATGAATTTTTAATATGCATCATCTCAAATTCATGCGCCTCTCTTATGTCTAATAGAATGAGTGAGCTTGTGGTTTCGATCTCTTCTTCCAGGTCCCAGGGAAAGACTTCGTCAACTGTTTGTAGTGCTGCTTCAACTAATTGCTGATACTGATCCATAATACCCCCTCTTATTTGCAATAACCTTTTTCAGTCACCATGACTGCCACTTCAACTCGTGAGGATAAAGATAATTTCTTTAAAATCGATTTAACGTGTAATTTTACGGTGCCGTCTGAAATGCCTAACTCTCTGGCAATAACCTTATTGCTCGATCCTATTGATACTTGGCAAGCCACTTCTTTTTCACGGTTAGTCAACACTTCAAACGAGGGCTCGCTTTCGGTTAGCTCATTACGTAACACCTTAGCCAAAACATGTGTCATGTCTTGAGCAACAACAATTGAGCCCTTGGCTATTTCGTTAAGTGCATCGACTAGTTCATCAGGATCCATGTCTTTCAACAAGTAACCCTGTGCACCATACTTCAAACAATCTCGCAAATCAGTTTCTTCTGTACTGGTCGTTAGCATAACCACTGGTGCTGGAATTTGACGCTCTTTTAAGATTTTCAAAACCTCGATACCAGACATCTGTGGCATACGCAAATCCAACAAGATGATATCCACCGCTAGTGATTCAATTTCTTCTAGACCTTGTGCGGGAGACGAGGCTGCACTGGCAGAGATCTCTTTTGACTCCAGTAGTGCGATCAACCCATTTCTAAACAGTGCGTGATCATCAATAATATATATATTCATAGTTCTTTACTTAGAAAAATTAACAGTAATACGGGTGCCTTCATCAACTTCAGACTCAACTTCTATCTGAGCGCCAACCCTTTGTGCGCGTTCTTTCATAATATTCATGCCGATATTATTCCCCATTATTTCACTAGCGCCTTGATCTTTTACAAATCCGATGCCATCATCCTCAATCAGTAATTGACAATATGGCTCAGCTGTTAGCAGGATTCTAACATTGCGTGCCCCTGCGTGTTTGCGGATATTAGACAAGGCCTCTTGAGTAATGCGCATAATCTGCATCTCAACTTCAGGCTCAACTCTTATTTTGCCCTTAACTTGCAAGAAAGTAGCGATACCCTCTTCTGATTTAAAACGATTAACCAGGTTCTCCAACGAGACTTCGATACCTTTGGGATCCAAAGGCACTCGAAAATTACACATCAACTCTCGCAACTCTTGATTTGCTTGGGTAATATTCGTCTGCAAAGCTTCAACTTGATGATACGCATCCAATTGCTTAGCTTGTTTTAATGAATTACCCAGTACACTCACTTGCAATTTAAGACTGTAAATTGTTTGCGCCAGGGAGTCATGAATCTCTTGCGATAGGAATAGGCGCTCTTGCGAAAGCTCCATGCGTTTAGTTTGTTCATTTAAAGTGGATTTGTCTAAAGCAATGGCAATATTTTCAGCAATAGATTCTAATAATGCTCTTTCATCAAAGACAGCGAAAGGCTCACTATCAAAAAACAAATTAAATATGCCCAGTGTTTTGCCGTGATGGCGCAGTGGAATAAAGATAGTGCCAACATCAGCAATTTCTCTAGACTTATTACCAACACACTTACCACAGGTGTGCACACTAAACTGCACGCCCGCTTGCTTAGCCATCGCCACCTCGCCACAAAAACAATCACTATTTAATATTTGAGCCTGTTGCCCTTCTGGATCAATCACGCCACGCTGAGCAACTAAATACAGCTCGCCATCTTCTGCCAGACTTCTAGCGGCGCCTGAACTAGCGCCTGTCATACTCGCAAACATACCTAAAAAATACTCAAACAACTCATCTGTTGAATGCAATTGATTGAGTTTTGATGAGACGTTATAAAGTGTCTCCAAGGAGGCGGACTTATGACTAAGACGCTGAATTTGCTTCTTAAGGATGCTTTCCATATCATCATAAAGATGCTGGTTCTCGTCAATTAGATGGTTAATAGCGGTCGCTACTGGCTGGAATGTTGTGTCGTGCGCCTCATCTAGGCGCATACTTTGGTTAGATTTAAAGCCTAATACCCAATCTTGTAAATTAGCATAAGGCAGTAGAAAGTCTTTACGAATAGATAAGTACAGACCAAAATAAACAAGCAAAATCAAGCTAACTAAAAGTATGTCAATAATATGCCCTGCACTATAAACCAGTGAAATTTCAGTGAACAACACTGGGGAGAGTAGTACAGTCACCACAAAATAAAGATAAAATTTATACTGAATTTTCATTATTTACCAATACAAAAAGAAGAAAATATTTCGCCCAATAAATCATCCGAAGAGAACTCACCAGTAATACTGCCCATGGCTTGTCCAGCATGGCGAAGATCTTCTGCCATTAACTCAATAGCGCCACCTTCGAGTTGTAACAAGGCATTATTAATAGCCTCTAAAGATTCTTCAAGGGCAATAATATGACGCTTACGCGCCAACACCACCCCTTCTGCGCCACTATCAAGTCCGGCCATATCTGCCAATTCTTGTCTTAATAAGTCAACACCTTGTATTTCTTTGGCGCAAATAGATAACTGGGTTTTACCCTGCTCAATACACCTTCCGGGACGCTCATTCGTGAGATCTATTTTATTTTTAATAACTAAGAGCTTTTTTAGATCAAGCTTTTCAGGCAATAAAGAAAAATCAGGTGATTGATCTTGGGCGTCGTACATCATTAGTACAACGTCAGCTTGAGCGATTACATCTATTGCTCTTTTAATGCCTTCCTTCTCAACCACATCTTGGCTTTCATGCAATCCCGCAGTATCAATAATATTAAGCGGCATGCCGTCTATATGTATGGTTTCACGCAACACATCTCTTGTTGTGCCAGCAATATCGGTCACAATAGCGCTGGAACGTTGAGTTAGTGCATTGAGTAATGACGATTTTCCCGCATTGGGTTTGCCGGCAATAGCCACATTAAGCCCTTCACGCAAAATAGCGCCCTGGGTGGCAGAGTGTAAGATTTCTTGAACTTCGTCTTGGATATGTTGAGCTCTTTCTTTCACTTGTTCGGATTGTAAAAAATCAATCTCTTCATCTGAAAAATCAATCGTCGCTTCCACAAAAATACGCAATTCAATAATAGCACGTGTCAATGTATTTACCTGCTTTGAAAACACACCCGATAAAGACCTAAGTGCAGATCGAGAAGCTTGCTCCGAATTTGCCTCAATAATATCAGCCACCGCCTCCGCTTGTACCAAGTCCATCTTTCCGTTTAAAAAAGCACGCTTAGAAAATTCGCCCGGCTCAGCCGGACTAGCCTCCAAAGCGATGGCAGACTCTATCAAAGACGCATGACACTGAGTCCGGCATGCCTTGAACTCAGCACATCTTCCATCAGTGAAAGAATG
>GG729951.1 GCA_000205985.2 uncultured Candidatus Thioglobus sp.
TTTCATGGCATTATCGCCTGTTAATGAACCAACTTTACCGTTAAAAGTTAAATGACTTGGAATTAAGCCACGCATAACTTTCATAGTATCGCCCATTGCAACTACTGGAGATTCATAGCGTTTGAACTTTCCATCGGCACCTTTCATAACATACCAGTCTTGTTCACCAATGTAGAATCCTTTATCGTAAGAAGTTGCATTTCCTTTTTCATCCTTAAGGCCGTCACGAGGCAACACCATGATTGCGCCGTTCATGCCAGCCACTACGTGGTAAGGAATCATTGTTCCACCAGGCGCACAATGGTAAACAAAAGTACCTGTTTTATCTGCCTTCCAACGAATGACCACCTCTTCACCAGGAGCAACGTGTGTCAATGCTCCAGCTCCTAAGGCACCTGTAGATGAATGGAAATCAATGTTGTGTTCTAGAGAGTTTGTTTTTGGATTTTTAAGGGTTAGCTCAACATAATCTCCTTCATGTACAATGATCATTGGCCCAGGGTTGGATCCGTTAAACGTCATGGCTTGTACAAAGACACCAGGCGCAATTTCCATTTCTTTTTCAATCACAGTCATTTCAATCTCGACAATTTTCGGCCCTCCTACAGCAACTTGGTTGTGTTTTGGCAAAAAAGGTGGAGCAACAAGATCTTGCCTAACTCTGGGTAGATTGTCTACGTTCGAGTTAATACCAATATTGAATCCTTTTAGACCGCCACCTGTTTCTGGGTGTGAATGTGTTGCAAAAGCAAAACTACTAGTGATGAGCGTGGTCATTGCTAGTAGTTTCAATAATTTTATTTTTTTATATATATTATTTTTCATAATGTTTATCCTTTTTTGATTAATAAAATTTACTATTGACCGATACTGTTAATATTAGGTTTTTCAACACCCTCCTTTTGTGTTGTTGTATCGACATTGAGGATATTAAACCAAAATAATATTATTGTTCATTGATATAGATCAATAAATTTAAAATAAATAATATAAGCTTAACTTTAGTCAACTTTTCGTTGATTTATCTTCGCAAGGTTTAAAAAATAGCAAGTATTTATAGAATTAATAAATTTATGAAATTTATTTAAATGCACGAATAAAACGCATAAATTACTTGATAAATGGACAATTTTGGCTAAAAATTGTGGTTTTTAAGGTGTTTTTATCTATATTTTAAGGAAAATTTGATTTTTTTGGGTGAATTCGCATCATAAGTGCACAACTTCCAATTTTCTGACATCGATGCCAGTCATGTTATAGAATACCTCAAAAGGTGTTTTATAACCTAAGCATTTTCTAGGCCTTGAGTTGAGTTTATCAGTTGCCACTTTAACTCTTACGTAGCTCACATCCTTGAGTGGCGTTTTCTTCGGGAAGGTATTGTCTTAACAGGCCATTGGCATTTTCATTTTGTCCTCTTTTCCAGCTGCTGTATGGTTTAGCAAAGTAACTCATGCAGCCAATGGCCTGATTGGTTACTTGATGATTAGCAAACTCTTTGCCGTTGTCATAAGTAATTGAATCAACAATACGACCCAATGGTTTTTAGTAGACGCACAAATGGCAGCACTAACCTTACTCATGTGTCTACTATCAACTGGATAAGCAAGCCTTAGCTTAGTCACTCGCTCATCCAGAGTAACAATGCCACCTTGACGATCTTTACCAATAATGGTGTCAGCTTCCCAATGACCAAATACTAGGCGGTTATTAACCGCCCAAGGTCTTTGGTCGATATCAACTCGATTGGGTATTGCACCACGGTTATTTGGATAACCATAACGCTTACGATAAGCCTTGCCTTGGTGTCTTAGATGTTTATATAGCTTGCCACCCAGTTGCTTATTTTTAAGAATATATCGGTACACGGTCTCGTGATGTAGATTGATAACATTCTCCTTACTCAAACGACCACAAACCTGCTCTGGTGACCAATCTAGTTTGATGTATTTAGTAATCAACTTTTTGATTGAATCATTAAGCTTGGTTGCTTTATTCTTAGCACCATGCCTTTGCCCTGCAAAGGCATGTGCTTGTAGGTAGCGATAACCTCTACCACCTGTATTACGGTCAATCTCACGAGTGATGGTTGTGTGAGATCTGTTAAGCTGTTTGGCTATTTGATTCTTACTAAGCCCTTGTCTGAGACAAGTGGCGATATAATACCTCTCTTCAGAGGTTAGTTGCTTGTACATAGTGTCCAACTCCGTTATAGCATTCTGTTCAATATACCCCCTTGAGGGGTAATAAACCAATTATTATAAATTGGCTGGCCTCTGATCTTATTCAAAGGCATGTTTCAAATCATTTTTTAGTAAGAGAAATAAAAGTATCTTTCATGCCTTCTTCTAGACTGGTGTACTGGTAATTTGGAAGCAAACGATTAAGCAAGCTATTATTATAAATATGGTTCACTTTTTCTTTTGTTCGTTTACGAGAACTAACAAGAGTTTTGGTATTGGAAATACAGCTGCTTAACTCAACAACTTCTTGAAAGGTGTGGCTAGACCCACTAGAAAGATTAATAATTCCATCAAATTTATTAAATATCATTTTAATTACAATCTTCGCAACATCCTTAATATAAATAAAATCTCTTAATTCTTCCCCGTCACCCCATAACACTATTTCATTTGAATTAATATTGGAATTGTGGATCCCCCGGTCCCG
>GG729950.1 GCA_000205985.2 uncultured Candidatus Thioglobus sp.
CTATGCAGCGAAGATGCATCTACTTTTGCTACTAAATTTATAAATCACTTCCAATTTGATGGATGGAAAAATCCTCATGATGGTAATCAATTCTGCTGTAGCGCTGCAGCTCCAGTGTTAGAGAGTGGTACAAATACTCAGATAACCGCTGCTGGAACTACATTAACAATAAAAACAAATATAGGCACAGAAGCCAAAGCAGATGACTTTAGAACTAATACAGTTATAAAAGAGTAGATCTTTACTCATCGATCCAATAGAAAGAAAGCAGAATCAACTTTAGAGTTAATTCTGTTTTTTTAGTTTTAAACTAATGATAAAAATCAAAAAAACATCTTTTACATTAATTGAATTACTTATTGTTGTTGCAATACTAGGTATTATCGCTGCAATTGGCACCCCTATTTACAATGGATTTATCAATTCTAGCAAAGAGATTACTGCAAAAAATAGTCTTCGTAATATCTGCTTAGTTCAGGCAGATTATTTTTCTGAAAATAATAATTACCTCTTGACAGGAGTGGAGACAACAACAAACATCAACACTAATCTCTTTAATGGCAAAAAAACTTTAAATGAAAATGAATCTGAAGGAGGTTATCAATATTCTATTACTAGCTCACCAGATGGGTACCAAGCAAAAGCAACGCCAAGGGATTCATCATCAGGGTTAACAACATACTGTGTTGATCATACTGATGGCCCACCAATTTCTTGCTAAGCCTTAAATAGTTTGCCCCATCTGAAACATTGGCGTGTACATCGCCACTAGAATAAAACCAATAGTTACACCCATAAATACAATCATGATTGGCTCTAACATCGAAGTTAGCTGAGCAATGGTAATATCCATCTCTTCCTCATAATAACGAGCAATCGACTCAAACATCTCCTCCATGTTGCCAGTTTTTTCCCCAACAGAAGTCATTGCAGTAAAGGTAGCTGGAAAAATAGAGGGCTCTTTCTCAAAAAGCACTGATAGTGGCTCACCTGAGAAAACCCCTTTTTTAACTTCGATCATAGCCTCCTTAATGATAATATTATCATTAGAAGTTGCAGCAATGTCCAAAGCCTCCATTACAGGCACACCTGCAGCAGTTAAATTCCCTTGAATCATTGCAATTTTAGACAGTGCTGATTTTTGAATCAATTCACCAAAAAGAGGGAGTTTTAAAATAAATTTATGCCAATTGCGTCTAATTTTATAACTACCCTTAACAAGAGCTGATAGTGAAATACTCATTACTACAAAGACGATTGCTGACAACCCCCCTCCCATTGGATCTCGCATAAATTCACTAATATCAACCACTATTTGAGTAGTTGCCGGCAATCCACCTGGCACACCCTTAAACATATCTTGAAACACGGGAACAACAAACACCATCATTAAAACAATAACTGCTATTGCTACCACAAGTAGTACTATAGGGTAAGTCAGAGCACCTTTAATACTGGATCGAATTTTTTCGTCTTTCTCCATGCCAATCACTAACTTACTTAAAAATAAATCAACCTTGCCACTGGACTCGCCCGCTCTTAATAAATTAATATACACATTATTAAACACATACGGGTGCTTTACAAAAGAGTCTGAAAGTGGTGTGCCGGATTCAACATCATTGTGTATCTGAGTAATGACTTGTTTTAAAGTCGGGTTTATCGTTTGTTTTTCAATCATAGAGATAGTCTCTAAAATCGGCAAACCTGCGCGTATCATGGTTTCTAATTTTTTGGTAAAAACAATAACTTCATGAATAGGGACTTTTTTCTTAATTCGTTTAACTTTCTTACCTGTGTCATCCTCTAACTCTATTTCTTCTCCCGAAATCCTCTCTAAAGAAGTGATGATGATCTTGTCTTCTTTTAGCTTGAATGCTGCCTCATCTTTATTGAGTGCTTCAACCTTGCCATCAGTATATTGATTACCTTGTATTCCTTTATATTTATATACTGCTGCCATAAATCACCTTTAATGCTTATTCAGACATGAGTATGCGTTGATACTCTTTTAAGCTAATAGACCCTTCTAATAAAAATACTCTGCCTACTTCTTGCATAGTAGAAAAATGGTCCTTTTCTTTAGCAATTTTTAAAAGTTCTGGTGTGGTTAATCCGCTCAAAACACCTTGTTTAATATTATCAGTCACTCTAAGTACTTCGTATATACCTTTACGCCCTTTATAGCCTGTTTTGTTGCATTTAGAGCACCCTTTGCCATAACAAAGTTGTGTTCTAGATGCCTCCTCTGGAGTAAAGCCAATTGACATTAATTGCCCTTGTGTGGCAGACTCATCCTCGGTTTTGCAAGCTTCACAAACTTTACGTGCTAATCTTTGTGCCACTATCAATGTTAAAGATGACGTTATTAAGTAAGGTGCTAGCCCCATATTAATTAGACGGGTGATTGTACTAATAGCGTCGTTAGTATGCAATGTAGAAAGCACTAAATGCCCTGTTAATGCAGCTTTTATAGCGATATCAGCAGTTTCTTTATCACGAATTTCACCCACCATTACTACTTCTGGATCTTGGCGTAAAAATGAACGTAATGCTGCTGAAAATGTCAGTCCAATGTCTTCTTTGACATGCACTTGCCCTATGCCATCGATAGTAAATTCCACAGGGTCTTCCGCAGTAAGTATATTAATATCATCTTTATTTATCCTGCCTAGTGCAGCATACAAAGTGGTTGACTTACCACTACCAGTCGGCCCTGTTACTAATACCATTCCCTGTGGAGCATCCACGGCATTTTTAAATGCCTGTTCATCTTCATCTTGAAAGCCAAGTGTTTCTAAAGTTAGGGAAATAGAGCTGGTGTCTAAAATACGCATTACCACCCTTTCACCAAAACTAGTAGGCAAAATCGATACACGAAAATCTACATCATGATCACCAACCTTTAAACTCATGGCACCATCTTGGGGTAGCCTGCGCTCAGCAATATCAAGCTTTGACATAATCTTAATACGCGTCACAATAGCGGCATAATTCTCAAAAAGATCTTTATCTTGATCTTTTTGATCTATCAATACACCGTCCAGTCTAAAACGCATCCTGCCAAACTTTTTATAAGTCTCTAGATGTACATCACTCACTCCCAATTTAATTGCCCTTTTCAAAGCTTTATCTACAAAATCAATAACAATACTTGAACGCGCTTGATTTTGACTAACCTCTTCCTTAACAATACTCTCTTTATTTTTCTCATTTTGAGTTAAAGGAATATCGTTTAAATTAGCTAAAAATTCATCAACTTGGCTAAAAGTAGTTATATAGGCATGTATTTTTTTATCAGTTAGAAGTCTAATGCTTGCCATAATGTTCAGAGCAGAAGGCTCTGAAATCACTACATCTAGCGTTTCACCCTTATCACGGATAGGAATCACCCTATTTTCACAAATAAACTTCTTAGGCAATATACTGATGACAGATAAATCAACAGTCTTATCGTCTAATAAATCTATGTAGTCTAGTTCATAAGTCTCAGAAAGCGCATTAACAATTGATTTCTCGTCAGCAAAGCCATGTTCAATTATTGTATCTATTAAACCTTTATCACCCTCATTACTAGAGGTGGTAGCATGCGAAAGCTGATCATCAGTAATCAAGCCATAACCAACTAAAAAAGAGGCTATTTGCTTTGCTGATCCAACAGGAATACCAAGCTTCATAACCTTGAATAATTAAATAATACGAGGGGCTAAGAAAATAAGCAGCTCTTTTCGAACATCAGAGTCTTTTTTATAACTAAACAAACCACCAATTAAAGGTAAATCTCCAAAAAATGGGACTTTATTAGTTGCATCAACTGTTGTTTGTGTGAATACACCGCCAATTACAACAATAGTATTGTCTTTAACTAATAATGTGGTGGTAATCTCACGCTTATTAATTGCAGGAGCTGTGTTACTCTTACTATAGTCAGGTGAATTTTTTTTCAACTTTTACTTTCAAAATTACATTACCATCACCAACGATAGATGGTGTTACTGTCAGTTTAACTCCTGCCTCTCTAAACTCATAATCCGTTCCGCCGCCATCTGCTGATGACGGATATGGTATCTCATCACCTTGAATAACACAGCCTCCTCATTATCAAGTGTAAACACCCTTGGGTTATACAATACCTTTGATACTTCATCTTTATCTGAAGCTGTCATTTCTGTTTTTAAATTGGTTGGCAGATGTTGCCAATCTGAACCCTATACTATAAAATGGAGATGTGACACCATTATCCGATAACAACCCTGTACTTTCCTGTATGAGCTTGGAAGGCCTATGAACTGCGTTCCTCCAATGTTGGCCGCTTTCATATGCTATGTTAAAACCATTGGCGTTACCCAGATCAGCATTTTTCTTGGGCATTTTGGCAGATCTTTCATTACACTTTACATCCGCTTTATCAACAATAAAGGCTTCGAGCAATCTCTGCTAAATTCTGACATCCGTGTCTGTAATAAAACTTGCAATTAAATCTAAATCTGATTTAGTTGATCTGAATAATAAATCAATTTTGACGATCGGATAAAAGACTA
>GG729949.1 GCA_000205985.2 uncultured Candidatus Thioglobus sp.
TGAGCCAATGGAAACCGAAGAATTTGGCCGTATTGCAGCGCAAATTTTTAAACAAGTGATTATTCAAAAAGTTCGTGAAGCTGAAAGAGAAGTGATTGTGGATGACTACACTAAACGCGTGGGCGAAGTGATTATCGTCACGGTTAAGCGTGTTGACAGAGGTAACGTGTACGTTGATATGGGTGGCGTTGACGGCATGATTTCTAAATTTGACTTAATTCCTAATGAGTCGACGCGCAAAAATGACCGTCTAAGGGCTTATATTAAAGATGTTAAATCCACACCACGTGGTGCGCAGATTTTCCTATCACGCACGGCACCTGAGATGATGATTCAACTTTTTGAGATGGAAGTGCCTGAGATTTCTGAAGGTGTAATTGAGATTATGGGCGGTGCTAGAGACCCTGGTTTGCGTTCAAAATTAGCCGTTAAATCCAAAGACAAGCGTTTAGATCCAATTGGCTCTTGTATTGGTATGCGTGGTTCACGTGTGCAAGCGGTATCGAACGAGCTTAACGGCGAGCGTGTCGATATTATTTTGTGGGACGAAGATCCTGCACAATTTGTGATTAACGCCATGGCACCTGCTGAGGTTAGCTCAATTGTGGTGGATGAAGATAAAAATTCAATGGACATTGCTGTTGAAGACGACCAACTGGCTTTGGCGATTGGACGTGGCGGTCAAAACATTAAATTGGCCTCACGTTTAACCGGATGGAAGCTTAATGTAATGTCAATCAATGAATCGGAAGACAAACAAGCTGAAGAAAACCAAAAGGTAAGTGGTAAATTAGCCGAGCAACTGGGTGTTGATTCTGAGGTAGCCGGCGTGTTAATCGAAGAAGGATTTGGCAGTATTGATGAGGTAGCGGATGCGGATGCGGATGCACTGGAAAGCATTGAAGAGTTTGATGTGTCAATGGTTGAAGAACTGCAAGAGCGTGCGTCTGACGCACAATTGGTCCAGGCTTTAGGTGATGCTGAATCCTCTGAAGTATTAATGGGCGTTGAAGGTATGGATGAAGACTTAGTGCAAGCGCTAATTGAGGCTGAAATTGCCACGGTGGATGATTTAGCAGAATTATCAATCGACGAATTGTTAGATATTCAAGAGATGGACAAAGAAAAAGCGTCAAGCATGATTATGACCGCAAGAGAAAATGAAGGATGGTTTGATTAATCTACACAGTTTTAAAACATAGATTATTGAAAAAACACAACAAAGGCAAGCATTATGGCACATACGGTAGAAACGTTATCTAAATTACTGAAAAAAACTCCCCAAGAGGTTGTTGCAATTTTAGCGAATGCTGGAATTGACGGCAAAAGTGCAGATTCTGAAATCTCTGGAGAAGAGCGAAAAATTTTAATGGGTAGCTTGTCAAAGCGCTCAAGCTCTAAATCAGGCATGTCGGTGTCTCGCAGAGAGCCTTCCAAGTCCAGCCCTAATGCTGGCGGTATTAAGGTTCAAGTCAAGAAAAAACGTGTTAAAAAATCAACACCTCAATCAAACGATCCAACCAGTAATGAAGCTGCGCTTAAAGCACAAGAAGCTTTAGATGCTGGACGCAATGCAGATGAAAAATTACTGGCACAAGATGCCAAGCGCCAATATATGGTTCGTCTGCAAAAAGAACAGGAGGACGCACGAAAGGTACAGAAAGAAACTGCTGACAAGCCTTCAGAATAAGCCCCTAAGGCAGAAACTAAGGACGATAAAAGCCAAAGCGTTTGCGTAATGCGCCAGGCGGTAATCAACGACGACAACTGCACGTTGCACATAAGT
>GG729948.1 GCA_000205985.2 uncultured Candidatus Thioglobus sp.
TGGTGGGTGTCGGTGGGACCCGGGGTCCACCTTTATTTTTTGTTCGTTTTTAGATTGATTAATAATACCAAAGGCAATATTCTTCTCAACATTCATGTGAGGAAACAATGCATAGTCTTGAAACACCATGCCTACTTCTCTTAATTCTGGTGCAACTTGGTGTTTTCCATTAGTAGACAATTGATGACCATCTAACTCAACTCTACCTTGATTAGCATTATCCAACCCTGCAATAAAACGAAGTGCAGAACTCTTGCCACTACCACTATCTCCTAACAAGGCAAATATATCACCTTGATCTAACTCTAGATTAAACCCATCTAGAACTTCATTGTTTTTATAAGTTACTGATAAGTCGTTAATTGACAGCATTTAATGTTAATAGTAATAAGAATGATTATCAATATTATATAAGATAATGATAATTATTGCAAAAAACTACTAAAAAATTGCCACCCACCAAGAATAACCGACAGCAAGACTACCAACAGCGCCAGGAAGCATCGCTAACCAGCGTCTTGATAAATTAACACCTTGTGTTTGTAAGATTTTATGTGCAAGCCATAAACTCCAAATCATGCCAATAGCAAATAAAAAAACTTTCGTATTAGAAACCATGTTTGAAGATAAGCCTATTTCCTTGAGTAGATCAAATAATTTAGCACCTAATCCAATAATTAACGATACCATTGCTACCGGCGCATACTGATACCCAAGCTCTTTAAATCTTATAGAAATACTCTCTGACGTTGAACTGAGTTTTTTGCTCAAATATGAAGATGCATAGGTAGTTGCAAATAATATTGAGGCTAGCAACACCATAAACCCTAACATAAACCCTACAATCATCATAAAGTCTAGCCAATAGAATACTTCTCTTCGCTCTGGCTCTACTACCATCAACCAAGATGGGCCAGACTCTAGCACCCACCACCATTCTTTATTGACCATCCAAGCGCCAATTTGTTGTCTCCAAATTTGAAACTGTGGCAATACCAACCATAAGAATCCACCTAAAGCTATGCCGGTACCTAGAAAGAAAAACCATATTTCAGCAAGACCAGGATTATGAGAGCGAATTTTTTCAATTTCTTCACCAGGATGACGAAGTCGCATATACAATCCACCCTTTGCCTGCGGATTAACACAGCGGAAACATTCAATACAATGGCGAGATTCTTCTTTATGTGGAAGGTCAATCATAATTGGGCAGGCAGTTTTCTCAGTGTAAATATCACCACCAGATTTCTTTCTCTTTGGTGTAAATTGCACAGCACCTAGTCGGGAAAATATTCCTAACAATAAACCAATAGGGGCACATATGCCTACACCATGCGCGCTTACTTCTGCCATATACATAACCAACTACAATAGCCAAAGCCATGGTACCACCAAAAACTACTGCCATTGAAAATGGATGATCTCTAACGCCTAGAGTTTGCCCCCAAATAGTCACTAATAAAAAGCTAACAATTGGCGTTCCTTCCCATTGTAGCCACAATGGAATTTTTAGTTTTAGGCCTTTTTTATTTGCAATTTCAGTCGCCGCACCCATTGGACAAAGTATGCCACACCAACTGCGACCAGTAAACACTACTGATAAGAAAACCAAAGGAAACCATAAGCCCCACATCGCATAATTAGCAAATAATGTAAAGTTATTCCAAGGGGTGTCGTTTTCTGTAGGAATATCAAGATAAAGCGGTACAGCAAGTGCCACAACAAAAAACACAAACATAAATCCATGTACCAAAATTAGCTTTTTACGATGGCGAAAGAAAAATGCCTCTACAGGCGTTGCAATTTTATTTGACCAACGTTGTTGTTCACGTTTTGGAACGTGGCGCTTGGGTAGGTTTTCAAGCTCTATCTTTGGCATTTCTATACATTTTTACCACGTTTTGACAAAACGTAATATGCAATTGGTAATGGTAATAAAAATACTAACTGAGATATAACACCTTCAATGGTTGGGAAGATACCTAAAAATTCAATACTAATCATTGATTCAATCGGAGTAGATGTAATCCAATGTGCAAGCTGAAGCTCCAAAATACCTTTACCAACAAAAACAAATGCTAAGTAATAAAGTTATAATGGCGGTCAACACTAAAGAACATTCCATTGTAAACGCATGTGCACTACGCATAATAAAGAACAATATTAATTAGGATACAAGAGCAAGAGCAAAACCACTTATCAAAGCCATTTGACTGATCCGA
>GG729947.1 GCA_000205985.2 uncultured Candidatus Thioglobus sp.
ATGTTAAGATCAAAACTTGGCTAAAAACACTTTGGATTTTTCCAGTTTGGGTGAAGAATTTTTTTCTCCGATTACAACCCAACCTTTAAATAACACCTTTTTAATTCATAAAAATCAAGCTTTATACGATCAACTAGGTCTTGATTTTGACGAGAAGACATTGCTTAAAATAGCTTCTGGCGAGCAAAAGTTTGAAGGAACACAGCCCATTGCCAGTATTTATGCAGGGCATCAGTTTGGTCATTTCGTGCCTCAATTAGGCGACGGTCGATCTTGTTTGATCGGACAGGTGTCAGGCTATGAGTTGTCTCTTAAAGGTGCTGGAACAACTCCTTATTCACGTGGCGCAGACGGTCGTGCGGTACTTCGATCTTCTATTCGTGAGTATTTATGCTCAATTGCGATGAAAGGCTTAAACATTGCTACTACTGAAGCATTGACCTTGGTGAGTAGTGATACCGAAGTGTATCGAGAAAACATTGAGCCAGGATCAATTGTGATGCGTGTAGCACCTAGTCATGTTCGTTTTGGTCATTTTGAATTATTTGCCTCACGTGGACAAACCGCACAAGTTAAACAATTGGCTGATTTTGTTATTGAACACTACTATCCACACTGCCAAGGCGAAAGTCGATACGTTGATTTTTTTAATGAGGTGGTTAAGCATACTGCGGTGATGATTGCCAGATGGCAAGCGCAAGGATTTTCCCACGGTGTGATGAATACCGATAATATGTCGATTTTAGGATTGACGATTGATTATGGGCCGTTTGGGTTTTTAGAAACTTACAATCCTAAGTTTGTTTGTAATCATTCTGATCACGAAGGGCGGTACGCTTTTGAACAGCAACCCGGAATTGCTTTGTGGAATCTAGCTCGATTAGGGGACAGCTTAGAAAGTTTAATTGATGCCAAACAATCCAAAGCCGTATTGGATAATTATCAAGCTTATTTGGTTAAGGCTTACTCAAAATTAATGAGACAGAAGTTTGGTTTTATTAAGAAAGATGATCAAGATAATGTACTGATTGGTCAATTTTTTGAAGTACTCTATCAAAATCAAAAGGATTACACTAATTCATTAAGACAACTCTCAAATATTGATCAATTGTCTAAAGACACTGATTTTACTGATTGGATTGAGTTGTATCACAAGCGCATTGATCAGGAGAAAAGTAGCGATAGGGTTGAATTGATGAACATTGTGAATCCTAAATATATTTTGCGTAATTATTTAGCAGAGGTGGCTATTCGTAAGGCTGAAGACGATAAAGATTATAGCGAGATAGAAACACTTTTTGACTTACTCAGCCAACCTTTTGACACGCACTCGGGTTTAGATTCTTATGCAAGTAAAGCACCTAGTTGGGCGCAAGGTTTAGAAGTCAGTTGTTCGTCTTGATCAGCCTAATAAATCAATAAGAATTAAATTGACTAAGTTAAGACCTGATAATTGGACAATTCTACCAATAAGAAATAAACCAATGGCCATATAATTTTTGGAAAACACCTAGGATAAAGTACCCAACCAGGATAAACAACCGTAGGTTCAAGCTGGTCGTTATTGGTAGAGAGAGTCTGCGGGCCAATAGAAGAGGCTACTACCTCGGCAACATTCAAGGTGATTGGCCAGCAGGTTAAAATGCAGCAGTAGTTTATAAAAATACGGCACCACATGGAACTTAATGGAATTGGCGTAATTGCGATGCCACCGACCATTGGAGCATC
>GG729946.1 GCA_000205985.2 uncultured Candidatus Thioglobus sp.
CGACTGGGGTCCGGGGATCCACTTAAAACAACAAGTTTGTGGCGATGTTGCCAAGGCAGAAGCATTAGGGGTAGAATTGGCTGATAAATTATTATCACTAGGAGCAAGGGATGTTTTAAAAGGGTAGATAATCTCTAGTCTTTATTAGAAAAACATAACAATATTACGAACAACAAAGGATAAACGCACATGTTAGGATCGATTGAAAAAAACTTTTTTAAAATTACACAGCGACTAGGTTTGCTATTTGCCATGCTTTCGTTTGTGGCGGTGATAATACTTGGTATTGTTAGTTTTGATAAATTTACCGCTACAGCAAGCGGTAAAGTTGATGCACCGGCGATTGAATTTGCCAAATATCAAAATCCAATCAGTACTCAGGGGGAGGGCACGGGCAAAGATTTAAGCGCCAAAAAAGAAGATAAGTTCAGTCAAGAGTTTAATAATCACGTAGAAAAAATTGTTGCCAATTTAGAGAGACTGCCTGAAGGGGTGATTGACAAAACGGATTTAAAACAAAACGTTAAAATTTTGGTAAAGATTAGGTCCAATCCCTACACTCAAGATTTACAACTGGCCTATGTAGAGTCATTGGCTAAGCTAACTAAACAGATGGTGAATGTTAGTGGGTCCCAAGTTAACGTTGATGATTTTTTCAAATGGTACGATAAAGAGTTTTCCAAACAGGCCAGTGCGAATAAAGAGCAGGGAATACAACAATATTTTTTAGTTAAATTAGCCTCGGTTACAGTGGACGAAGCAATAGGCTTTGCAGTGTTGGGCATGGCAGCAGCAATGCTTGGTGTCTTTATCATGTTTGTGATGATGTTGTCGATGTTGCGTGTTGAGAAGAATACCCGAAAATAATCATGCAAGCAGTTGGCTATAACGGCACTGAATTTGTTAATTTTGAAAAACCAGTCACTAGCCCATTAGGGTTTGATTTGTTGGTCGAAGTTCGTGCTATTTCCATCAATCCGATTGATGCTAAGATCAAACAAACCATTACTGCTAAGCCTAAAACACCGGTTATTTTAGGGTTTGATGCCTGCGGTGTGGTGCTTGCAGTGGGTGACAAAACCACTTTGTTCAAAGTGGGCGATGAAGTGTTTTACGCCGGTGACATGACACGCGATGGCTCTAACGCTGAGCAACAATTGGTGGATGAGCGCATTGTTGGTGTTAAGCCAAAATCCTTAGATTTTTCTAAGGCAGCCGCCTTACCGCTCACCAGCATCACTGCGTGGGAATCGTTATTTCACCGTTTAAAAATCAACTCTAAAGATAAAGACAAGACTTTATTGTTAATAGGCGCAGCTGGTGGTGTGGGCTCAATGGCCATTCAGTTTGCCAAGCGTATTGTTGGCATGAATGTTGTTGCCACTGCTTCACGAGATGAGTCTAGGGTTTGGTGTGAGAAAATGGGAGCAGACACAGTGATTGATCATCATAACTTGTCTGATCAGTTTAAAGACAACAAGCTAACCGCACCAGATTTTATTTTGTGCATGGGCGATCCAGATATGTATTTTGAAACCATGGCGCAAATTATTGCACCGCAAGGTAGTATTTGCTTGTTGGCAAATGCCACTCGGGATTATGATATTAATTTATTGAAAGCTAAAAGCATCACTCTGGTTTGGGAGATGATGTTTACACGTTCTATGTTTCAAACCAAAGACATGATTAAACAACACGATATTTTAAATGAAGTTTCTAAATTAGTGGACGATCAAAAAATCCAAACTACCTTGCAAGATGACATTTCTCCAATCAATGCACAAAGTGTTAATCAAGCACATGCCACTATTGAAAAGCGCAAGATGATTGGTAAACTGGTTATTTCAAATTAATCAAACAAAGCATCAACAAA
>GG729945.1 GCA_000205985.2 uncultured Candidatus Thioglobus sp.
TTTAACTGGTACGGGGATCACGTATAATACGCACTATCTCGACAACAATGTTGAGAACAAGCGTTAAAGTAAATATAAAAAAGCTTTAACATAATTTAAAATTTTGGAGAAATAAAATGAAAAAACAATTATTAATCGCTGCAGTTGCAGCAACTATGGCTACAGCTTCTATGGCTGATATTTCTATTAAAGGTTCTGCTAACATCAAGATGGCTGGTAAGGATTTAAGTACTGATACATTTACTACTCAGTCTTCTTCTCAGAATATGGATGTTGATATAACAGGTTCAAATGGCGCAACTAAAGTAATTGCTCATTTAGACATTGACAACGCATCATCTACTGCTACAACTGATACTTCGACTGAAGGTGGTACTATCAATGTTGATAAGTTATACATGACTACTGCTATTGGTTCTGTTAACGTTAAAGCGGGTGACTGGTCTTCATGTGTTGGTATGGTTGAAGGTGTTCAGAAATGTACTACTACAAACAACTCAATCTCTTTATCAACTAAAGTCGGTGGATACACTGTCGGTGTTAGTGGTGGTATGAGCGATGACTCTGCTACTAATTCACTTGCTATTTCTGGTAAGGTTGCTGGTTTTGATGTTAAGATTAAAGAGTCTGAGCATACTTATACTGATATCGCAGTTAAAGGTGATTTAGCTATTGGTACTGGTACTGGTTTTTATGTTGAGCACATGAATCGTGATGCTGCAGATTCAGACGCTACTTTGATCGCTGCACATACTGTGATTAATGGTGTTACTGTTAAGGCTGCTTCATGGGAAGCTGACACTGCTGGTGTAACTGCTGAGTC